>JASHRC010000013.1 GCA_030037525.1 Candidatus Acidiferrales bacterium
GGTATCGAGATCGTTTTCAGCTCGATGTCCTCGCCGATCACGCGGCGAAGCATTTTTTCCATTTCGGAGACCACCGAGTCTACGTTCAACACCTTGGGAGCCAGAATCTGCTTGCGGCTGAAGGCCAGCAGTTGGTGCGTCAAACCGGCCGCGCGCTGAGCCGCCGCCTGGATCTGCTCGGCATTGCGGCGCAACGACTCGCCGACGGGCAGCCGCTCGGCGAGCAGATCGGCATAGCCCTGAATCACCATGAGCAGGTTATTGAAGTCATGAGCGATGCCGCCCGCCAGACGTCCGACCGCTTCCATTTTCTGGGCCTGCCGGAATTGCTCCTCCAACTTCTTGCGATCGGTGATGTCGAGAGACATGCAAATGGCGCCCTGAACCCGACCCTCGGAATCGCGTAGCGGCTCGACATGGCAGGCGTACGAGTTCCCCTCCCACTCCAACGCAAAAGCTACGTGCTCTCCCGCGATGGCGCGCCGATGCCCCGAGATCGGTGGGAACGACGGATCTTCGGTTGCGAAATACTCGTTGAGCGACAGCCCCACGATCTGGTGCGGCTTGAGCCCCAGCTGGGAAAGCCCGAGGCCTACGGCGGAAGTAAAGCGCAGGTTTCGGTCGACGGTCCACAGCACGGCGGGAAGCTGTTCGACAAGGACGCGAAGCCGGGCTTCGCTTTCACGGACTCTTTCTTCGGCGCGCTTGCGCTCAATGGCCAGGGCGATCTGGCCGCCGACAGAAGAGAGAAACTGGAGGTCCCGCTCATCGTACGCGTTTTCGCGATGATAGTTTTGGACCACCAGAACACCGATGGTGCTCGAAGGAGTGCGCAAAGGAACGCCCAGCCACGACGCCGACGGGGTCCCCACAAGCCGAACTTCGCCGGCTCGAGCCAGTCGCCTGAACTCCTCGGGCGAGATGCTCATCGCCCGGCCGCTCCGAAAAACATAGGCCGTGCAGGTGCAGTCGAGACTCTGCGCAGTTGGGGCAGGAGGCGGATCGAATTTGTCCACGTAGAAGGGAAAACCGAACAGGCCGGTTGCGGGATCATGCAAAGCCACAAAACAGTTATCTGCGTCGAGCACTTCGGTCAACGCGGAATGAATCCGTCGCAACAGGTCGTCCAAATTGTCCGTCACGTTCACGGCACGAACGATCTCAGTGGAGACTTGGCGCTCCAGCTCGGCGCGCTTGCGATTGGTGATGTCCTCAGCGGTGCCATCGTGGCTGATGATTTTGCCGCTGGCATCACGCGACGCACGGACATTGAGGGAAACCCAAATCTTGCTGCCGTCTTTTTTCCTCATCCGGCATTCATAACCATCGAGAATGCCCTCCTGCTCGAGTCTCCGCACAACCTCCTTGCGGCCGTCCGCATCGACGTAAAGCTGCTTGGCAATATCCGTAACGTCATCAATCATCTCGGCCGCTGATTCGTATCCGGCGATGCGTGCCATCGCTGGGTTCACGGTAACAAAGCGCCCCTCTGGGGTAGACTCGAAAAATCCTTCGACCGCGTTTTCGAAGATCCGTTCGTATTTTTTCTCGGCGCGATGCCGCGCCTGTTCGGCCCGACATTCCTCGGTGATGTCCTCGTAGATCCCGAAAGCACCAGCCAGCTTGCCGCGGACCACCAGCGGCACTCCAATGATGTGGACATCGACGATGGACCCGTCGCGACGCTGGCGCTTGGTTGAAACCCGAACAATCTCACCCTTGAACGCGCGGTCCAGCAGACCGCGCATCTCGTCATGGCGGCCGGAAGGCGCGATCAGTGTATCGAGGACCCGCCCATGCACCTCGGCCGAGGAATAACCAAACAGAGTTTCAAAAGCCGGATTGCACATCTGCACGCGACGGTCCAGGTCCAAAGCCACAATGGCCAGCGGATTGTTCTCGCTCAGCGCCTGCACATACGCGGCGTGCTTGGCAATCTTTTCTTCTGCGTTGCGCCGTTCGGTGGTATCGATGGCTACACAAAGAATCGCTTGGCGGCCGACGAACTGGATGCGCTGGGTAATCACCTCCACCGGGAAGACCTCGCCGTTCTTCCGTCGGTGCCGCCAGTGGCCGCGGTTGGTTGTGGACCTTCCCTGCGATTCGACCGATTTCAGCAACCGGGGTATATCCTCCTCGGACCCGATATCGGTGATTCGCAGGCCGAGGAACTCCTCGCGCGAGTGGCCATAGGCGCGAACCGCGGCGGCGTTGACCTCGAGGAACTTCAGGGAGGAAAGGTCCCAGACATACATGGGCAACGGATTGCCGGAGAACAAGAGCTCAAAACCAGCATCCGAGGGAGGCGCTTCTACACGCTCTCCTAGCCCGGGTTTTTCCTGCCCGGCAGGAGGGTGCACTCGACGATTTTGGCCGGGACGGAGCGTGCCTGTTCGGCTCGGCATAGCCTTATCAAGAGACGGGCAGTGACAGACGACCCCGGGCACATGTATAGGCCCCCCGAAGGGGTCCCACAATGGTACATTCGTACCACCGAATTCATTGATTTTGCAGGGCTTGCCTCGGGGCCTTGCGATCAAAATGCGATGGCAGCAAGGTAAGGAAAAACATTACGTGCCATGCGGACAGCCAAGGCAGATTACCAGGCGCGGCGCCGTGCTTGCATCAAGCTGAAAACTATTCGTACTCCTTCTGGACTCCGGGCAGGTCGCTCGCGGCGGGTCGAATGAACCCGAGGAGCCCCGCAGTACCGCTCCCAGCGAGAATTTTACCCTTTAACGCCCACTCGAACCCACTGAGACCCGCATGATTGACCTTGTGCGCGGGCGTGTGCTAGCGTTTCTAATCCCGGTTCGTGAAAAAAAGGCGCAATGTAACCCACGCTCTGGTCGACGCCTGCGGAGGACACTCGTTTGGCACATGCGCATGAGAAGTTCCTATTTACGTCGGAGTCTGTAACCGAGGGCCATCCCGACAAGATCGCCGACCAGATTTCCGACGCGGTCCTCGACACCGTGATGCAGCACGACCCGATGGGGCGAGTTGCCTGCGAAACCCTGATCACGACCGGGCTAGTGGTTATCGCCGGTGAGATCACCATCCAGAAAGAGGCGCGCGGAGTCCTTGAGTACGAGCGTATTGCTCGCGATGTGATCGCCGAGATCGGCTATAACCGGGCCAAATACGGCTTTGACGCCGAAACCTGCGGCATTTTGTCCGCCGTCAAGCCGCAGTCCTCCGACATCGCCCTGGGAGTCGATACAGGCGGCGCCGGCGACCAGGGCTTGATGTTCGGCTATGCCTGCGACGAGACGCCCGAATTGATGCCCATGCCCATCCAGTTGGCCCACCAGTTGACCCGCAAGCTTGCCGAAGTCCGCAAGAACAATGTCCTCAGCTTCCTCCGGCCCGACGGTAAATCACAAGTCTCGGTCGAATATGTGAACGGTCGCCCGGCGCGCGTTGATACCGTGGTGATTTCCACGCAGCATAGTGACAGCGTCTCGCATGGCGACCTGCGCGAAGCCGTCGTCGAAAAAGTCATCAAGCCGGTCGTTCCAGCCGAAATGTTCGACAACACCACGATCCACGTGAATCCCACCGGGCGATTCGTCACCGGCGGCCCCATGGGAGATGCCGGCCTCACCGGCCGCAAGATTATTGTGGACACCTACGGCGGCTACGGTCGTCACGGAGGCGGCGCATTTTCCGGCAAGGATCCTTCCAAGGTCGACCGGTCCGCTTGCTACATGGCGCGCTACATCGCGAAAAACATTGTGGCCGCAGGCCTCGCGCGGAAGGTGGAAGTGCAGCTTGCCTATGCCATCGGCGTCGCCGAGCCGGTATCGGTCATGGTCGATACGTTCGGCACGGGAACCATCCCGAACTCCCACATCACGGAAATCGTGCGGGCTCTGTTCAAGCTCACTCCGAGAGAGATCATCGCAGCGCTCGATCTGCGCCGTCCGATTTATCGCGCCACGGCAGCCTACGGCCACTTTGGCCGGACCGGTCCCGGCTTCAGCTGGGAGCGCACGGACAAGGCCGAGGCGATCAAGAGAGAAGCGGCTTCCAGCGGCACCGCTGTCGCGACACGCTAGCCGAATATCAATCGAAAGGGACACCTCGTGGAAACAGCAACCAAAGTGAAGGCAGACGTGAAAAATCTTGCGCTCGCCGAAGCGGGAAAGCGGCGAATTGAATGGGCCAACCAGCACATGCCCGTGCTGCAGTTGATCCGCAAGCGGTTTATCAAAGAGCAGCCGCTCAAGGGAATCCGCATGTCCGCTTGCCTGCACGTCACCAGCGAGACGGCCAATCTCGCGATCACCCTGCGTGACGGCGGCGCCGATCTGGTTCTGTGCGCGTCGAATCCCCTTTCGACCCAGGACGATACGGCGGCGTCTATGGTCAAGGATTACGGGATTCCGACCTACGCAATCAAAGGCGAGGACAACGCCACCTATTACGCGCACATCAACGCGGCGCTCGATCACCGACCGCAGATCACCATGGATGACGGCGCCGACCTGGTGACTCAGCTCTTGACCAAGCGCTCGAACCAGATTCCAGACGTGATCGGCGGGACTGAGGAGACCACCACAGGTGTCATTCGTCTGCGCGCCATGGCAAAGGACGGCACGCTGAAGTTTCCAGTCATCGCCGTCAACGACGCGCTCACCAAGCATTTCTTCGACAACCGCTACGGCACCGGTCAGTCCACGCTGGACGGGGTGATTCGCGCGACAAATCTGCTGGTTGCGGGGCTCAAGGTCGTCGTGGCGGGCTACGGCTGGTGCGGACGCGGTGTGGCCATGCGCGCCAAGGGGCTGGGCGCAGACGTGATCGTCACCGAGATCAACCCAACCAAGGCCATTGAGGCCGTCATGGACGGCTTCCGCGTCATGCCCATGAACGAGGCCGCTAAAATCGGCGACGTGTTCATCACCGTCACCGGGAACAAGTCAGTCCTCTCGCACGAACATTTCGAGAAAATGAAGGACGGCGCGGTGGTCAGCAATTCTGGCCACTTCAATGTCGAGATCGATATTCCAGCGCTCGAGAAGCTTTCCAGCAGCAAGAAGGAAGCGCGGCCGTTCGTCGAGGAATTCACGATGAAAGACGGGCGCCATCTCTACCTGCTGGGCGACGGCCGCCTGGTCAACCTCGCCGCCGCCGAAGGCCATCCAGCGTCGGTGATGGACATGAGTTTCGCGAATCAGGCGCTTTCGGCCGAATACATGGTAAAGCACGCGAGCGAACTCAAGCCCAACGTCTACCCCGTGCCGGAACCCCTCGATCAGCAGATTGCCAAGCTGAAGCTCGAGTCGCTCGGCGTCACGATCGACAAGCTTACGCCCGAGCAAGAACACTACTTGGCATCCTGGCAAGAAGGCACGTAGCGGGTTCGTTCCTCCCGAATTTCACGAAATCGCCGACGGGCGTCCCCATAATCTCGCGATCGCGATTCGCGCAGGCAAGCCGCGTGCGCACTCTGGTCATACGGCCGCCCACCTTCGATCTTTTCTAAGAACGCCACAAGTTGTGGCGGCCGAACCAAGCTACCGACGTGCGTGGTCAGAATTCGATTTTGACGGCTCGCCATAGTGACTTCCGAAACGATACGGTGTGTTGTAAGAGAAATTTGTACTGGTAGAATTTCGAGCCTGATGCTGTCACGCTTCCTCGTTACTATCGCCGCAGGCGGGCTGGCTCTCGGCGCCGTCGGGAGCATACTTCAGGGCAATACCGCTCGGAAAGACCAGACTCATGCGCTAGAGGCTTCCTCCCCAGTTCGCTTGACCGGCGAAGTTCTGCGCGGGCAAATCTATGAGCATGAGGTTGGGCACAACATGGTTTTCCGGCTTACACCCACTGTTTCCGACGAGGGAGGTGGCTGGGTGATCGGCATGCTGCCGTTGGCCGGACCGGCCGATGAGCCGTTGGAATTTGTGGAAGTAGCGACGCCGCCGTATCACGGCTACAACCAGAGATATCTTGGGGCCACAGCAGGATACTCGGCGCGGGAAGCGGTCGCCGTCACCCTGCGCCAGTTCTATTTTGTCCAGTCGGTGGCCGACCAGCATATCGCCAGCGAGGTCGTGAACGCCTTTCTCTATCCCAGTTCAGTCTCCGACGACGAGAAAAGCCGCATCCGCACCGAATCGGCTGGGATTGAACTCGGCAGCGGCCAGCTTCATATCCTACGTTCGCGTATTGCGCCGGGCAAAGCAGGAGGGCCCGATACAATCGCCTGGCTGAAGTTCGAAGTGGCGCTCGATTTCTCTCCCAGTATCACGCTCCAGTCGGTGCTTGCGCCGAGGCCGGCGCCCAACCACCGTTAACCAGAACGGCTCAGCCGAGTCTAAGGGACCGCGACGGTCGGTCGAGCCGCGCCGGCTTCACCCGCGTCGGGCACCCTCAGCCCTTGTTCACGCTCGCGCCGGAGCTCCCTTTCCCTCGAACGAGAGTAAATGAACTCGTGACCCATCTCGTCACCGGGATAAAACCATTTGGCGACGGCAGGTACACCTCGATAGGAATCGTTTGGCTCCGCCAAGGTGATCTCGGTAGCTCCGGTTGGTTCGGCTTGAGCACCACAGTTGAGCAAGACAAACCAATAGGCTCTGGCAAGACCTGGCCCGGAACCCTTATAGCTGAACTGAAAATGAAAAGTGTGGCCTGGTCCATGGGGTCTGCCTTTGTTTGGCTGGGAGCAACAAAAGCCAAAAGTGAGACCGCTCGTAGAGCTCTTCCGATTCGTAGGTTCATCATTCCTCCCCTCAATCGAATAGCACAAGGCTCTATCGGAGATGTGGGCCGCTGCCGCCTGTTTGAACAGGCAAGCCGACCGAGTCCACCTGCGTGCCGTGATTGTTCGGCGCGAGCGATTTCACCGAGCCGCAAGGCGCGGCGGTTTCCGGTTTTGCGCCGGGAGAGTCACGAAGCGCACCGCGGTGTCGAAACGGTAATCGGCCCAGTCGCGGCTCCTTCGTTGGCGTGGAGTTATCTCGCAACTACCGCGTTTTGTGGCCGCTTGCACTTCTAGGTTGTCCGGACGCGCCCCGCTTGGGTGATCGGAGGGCCTTGCCAGCCAACGGAGGCCAATTCCTCCGCACCATGCGATGCCTTAGAATGGTGCCGATGAAGCCAGCCGCGCCAGTTCTGGCAATGCTCGCCCTTGGCATGACTCCCGCCACACCGCTCCAAAACGCAGCAACGCCGACGACAGCCACGCACGAAAGCTCCGCACGTCCCGACGTGGAAAGGCTCATCGCACAGAGCGGCGGCGACGTATCGGTGGCCTTTCGCTCGCTTGACAGCGGTCAGGAACTCATGATTCAGGCCGATCGCCCCTTCCAGGATTCACTGGCCTTGAAGATTCCGGTGATGATTGAGCTTTTTGCCCAAGCGGCCGCGCAGCAAGTGAAGCTCAGCGATGCCGTGATGGTCCGCAATCTTTTTCGCAGCGTGGTGGACTCGAGCGCCTACACGATCGAGCAGAGCGCGGGCGACAGTCTCGAGGATGCTCCCGAAAGGGTGATGACGCTCGGCCAGCTTTGCAACGCGATGATCAAGACCAACAGCGATATCGCCGCCAATCTCCTGATCGAGCACCTGACCCTGGAGGCGATCCAGGATCGCATCCACCGGCTCGGCGCCGACGGTATGGTTTTGGCCGCCGGCTTCGGCGACACCAAAGCTGCCGACCGAGGAATGAAGAACGTCGCCACGCCCCGCGCGCTGATGACCATCCTTCTCGCCTTGGCCCAGAACCAAGTGGTCAGCGCGGACGCGAGCGCGCAGATGGTCGGCTTGCTGGCAAATTCGCGGCTGCCGGGCAGCATCGTGGCCATCGCCGTGTCTCCGGAGGTAGTGGAGAACCAGAAGCCATCGCCCGGCGGAGACCAGCACAACGCGGCCATCATTCTTGGCGCCAGATCGTTTGTACTGGTAACGGACGTGCGGGGAATCAGCCCGGGAGCAAGCGCGGCCCTTGTTGCGCGCATCTCGCACGCCCTGGCCGCCGCGATTTAAGGCCGGCGCACGGTCCGGCTAGATCCATGCGCCTTCCAAGCCCTGGAATTACCATCGTCTCCTAAGCAGCTTCGCGCCGGTACAGAAGATAGGCCCGAATGAAAGGATCGATATCGCCGTCCAGCACCTTCTGCACGTCGCCTCGCTCGAACTTCGTGCGGTGGTCTTTGATCATCTGGTAGGGCTGCATCACATAAGAACGGATTTGGCTGCCGAAGCTGATCTCCGGCTTTGAGGCATCGAGCTTGCGAGCTTCCTCGCGACGCTTTTCGAGTTCGAGCTCGTACAGCTGCGATCGCAGGAGCGTCATGGCCATTTCGCGGTTCTTGTGCTGACTGCGCTCGTTTTGGCACTGCACGACGATTCCTGTGGGAAGGTGGGTGATGCGAATGGCGGTCTCGACTTTGTTGACGTTCTGCCCGCCCTTGCCGCCAGAACGATAGGTGTCGACACGCAGGTCGTCCGGGTTGACGACCACTTCGATGCGGTCATCGATTTCAGGAATCACAAACACCGACGCAAATGACGTGTGCCGCCGCGCCTGCTGGTCGAACGGCGAAATACGAACCAGACGATGCACACCGCTTTCGCCCGCTAGCATGCCGTAGGCGTTTTCGCCTGCGATTTCGATCGTGGCCGACTTAATGCCGGCTTCTTCGCCCGGCGTCGATTCCAGCACATTCGCGCGGAAACCCTTGCTTTCGGCCCAGCGCAAATACATTCGCAGCAGCATTTCCGCCCAATCCTGCGAGTCGATGCCGCCGGCGCCGGGCTTGATCGTGAGAATTGCGTTCAGGCGATCACTTTCGCCCGCCAGCAGAGTCTTGGTTTCCAGCTCGGAGACGTACGCATCGGCCGCGGCCAGTTCCTTAGCGATATCGGTGAGCAGGGATTCGCGCTGCGCGGTGTCGGTCTCCTCCTGCGCGAGGTGAAAATACGTGTCGAGGTCGCTCACTTTGCTGGCGAGCGTTTTTTCCGCATTCACGCGATCCTCAAACTGCTTGCGTTCCTGCAGGACGGCCTGGGCCTTTTCCTGATCCTGCCAGAAATTTGGTTCGCTTACCTTTTCCTCAATGGCAGCGAGGCGCTTTCCTGCCGACGCCGCGTCAAAGATAGCTCCGCACCAGCCCGATGCGTTTGGCGAGCTCGGCGTACCGTTGCTGGAGATCTTCGATGTGTTCGGCCATTTTCCGTGGGAGCCATCCGACCTGAAGCGCGGCGCTCTCACGAAACATTCTAGCGTGATGTCCTCTGAGTCGCCACCCCGAGAAAGGCCACCGATGCCACCAGGCAAAGCCAGGCAAACCAGTCGCCAAAGCGCACGTATGGCGTCAGATCGCTGCGGAAATCGTAAGGCGCGTCCCGCTGGCCGCGAATGTCGGTTGGCAGCGAGCGGATGGTGCGGCCATAGGGATCGACGTCCACCGTGAAGCCGTTGTTCGTATCGCGCAGCAGCCAGCGCCGGTTTTCAACCGCCCGTACACGCGCCATCATCAAGTGCTGTGCCGGTGCGGCTGAGCGGCCAAACCATCCGTCATTTGACATGTTGACCAGCAGTTCGGCCCCCTGGAGCGTGAAATGGCGCACCTCATTCGGGAAAATCGCCTCGTAGCAAATGAACACGCCGAAATTCCCGCCCGGAAGGGTGCCCAGGCTATATTCCGTTCCCGGCGTGAAATCGCCGATGTCAGCGGTCAGCTTGCCTGCAAAGCTGAGTAAGTGGCGCAGCGGCACATACTCGCCCCAGGGAACCAGATGAATCTTGTCGTAAGTAAAGAGCCGCGCTCCGGAGGGGGCCAACAGAATGGCGCTGTTTGTGGCGATCCATTTTCCGAGGCGATTGGCCCTCCAGTCTTCGACGCCAACCAGAAAGTCCTGCCCCGCATCGCGCGCAATCCGCTCGGCGCGCCCCATAAATGCGGGGTCGGTTGTCGTGAACGGAGCAGGCACCTCCGGCCAAACAATCAGCCCGGGCTCCTGGCGTGCCGCCTCAATACTGATCCGCTCGAGCTCGTCGAGGTCTCGGGCATGCTGCGGCATCCAGTCAGGAGAGTACGAGTAGGACTGCGGAAAATTCGTCTGCACCAGGTGCGCCACAAAGTGCGGGTGCGAGGTCGGCACGAAATACACGCCTCCTGCCCCCACAAAGATCAGCACGGCCGTCAAGACCAGCACCGCCTTCCAAGCGCGCTGGCGCCCAACCAAGACCGCATACGCAACCAGCGAGCCGTAGCAGGCAATCACAAAGCTGAGCCCGTAAATTCCCGTCAGGGTCGTGAGCTGGACCAGCGCCAGACTGCCGCTCGCGGCGTAGCCGGTCAAGTTCCAGGGGAAGCCGATAATCGGCAGATGGGTGCGCGCAAATTCCAGCGTAACCCACAGAAACGGTGCTAGCGCGCAAGCCCAAAAGGGCCCTCGTTTTGAAGCAAACGCCACTCCCCAGGAAAATACCGAGCAGATGATTCCACCGGCAATAGCCATCAGCAGCACAAGTCCGGCTGAGATCAACGGTGGCACGTCTCCATACTGGTGTACCACCGCCGCAATCCAGGTAAGGCACAGAGGGTAGAAAACGAGGGCATGGACAAAGCCGTACAGGGGTGCCGCAGCCAGCCGGGCGCGATGGGAGGCAAGAATCAGCAGTCCGATCGAAATCCACGCCAGCAGCGACAGGTTGTAGTTGGGAAACGAAAGCGCCAGCGTGGCTCCGCTCGAAATCGCAAGCAGAAGCCGCCTGGACCAGGAATCGTTCATTCAACGGGTCGCCGTCTAGTGCTTGATGATGGCTTTGAAACCGGCGTGGTCCAGGGCAGCTCGCGCCGATTCGGCGGCATGCTGATTGGGGTACGGACCCACTTGCACGTGATAGAAGGAGTCGCCGTTCGGCGCCAGGACAAAGGCCGGAAAATTCTTCTGCTCGAGAGCCTCAGCCATGGCGAGAGCATCGCTTTGGTGTCGCAGCGCGGCAACTTGGAGCACAATCGAGCCTTTGACCAGTCGAGGCGCCTCGAACCGCGCAGAGGCGGGCGCGGCGTGAGCATTGGCGGCCGAGCGGGCCGAAATCGGCTGCGGCGCAGACGCTGGAGCCTCCTCCGGCGCAGCCGGAGCGAGCTGATTGTCGGTCCTCTTCGAATAAAAATCCCACTCGCTCGTTGGCGCCGGCGCAGACGCCGGAACCCCAGCTCGGTCCGGTTCCGAGGATTTGGCGGGCGCACGGGAGGGGGGTGTGGCCTTTTCCAGAACATCAGCGGCGTGGACGGGCCCGCCGTATTGGTTACGCCCCATCACATAGCCGAGCGTGAAAAAAACGCCGCATAGCAAGACCACTCCCAAAAACAAGCCGACCAGGTGCCTGCTCTCGAGCACCCGGTCTGGGCCGGTTCGTCTTCCTCCGCCAGCCATCTACCGATTCCCTCCGTTTGCCTTCATCCACTGCGCCAGAATATCAACCGGGACCGGAAACACCACGGTCGTATTTTTCTCCACGCCGATTTCCGTCAAAGTCTGCAAATAACGCAGCTGGATCGAAGCGGGCTGCCTTTGGAGCACGGCCGCCGCGTCGGCAAGCTTGGCGGAAGCCTCAAATTCGCCGTCCGCGTGAATGACCTTCGCGCGGCGCTCGCGCTCCGCCTCGGCCTGTTTGGCGATGGCGCGCTGCATTTGCTCCGGAATATCGACCTGCTTGACTTCCACCTTCGTTACCTTGATACCCCAGGGCTCGGTATCCTGGTCAAGGATTAGTTGCAGTTTGGAGTTTACCTTTTCGCGCTCGGAGAGAATCTCATCGAGCTCAAACTGCCCGACGACGCTGCGCAGGTTGGTTTGCGCCAGTTGCGAAGTGGCGTAGAGATAGTTCTGAACCTGCGAGAGCGCCAAGTTCGCGTCCACCACGCGGAAATAACACACCGCATTGACCTTCACGGACACGTTGTCGCGTGTGATCACATCCTGAGAGGGCACATCGAGCGTTTCGATCCGCAGCGAGATGCGGGTCAGCTTGTCGATCGGATAAAGAACCAGTTGCAACCCCGGGCCTTTGGGCTCGGGCAACATGCGGCCGAGCCGCAAAATCACGCCCCGCTCCCATTCCTTGATGACGAAAATTGAATTGAACAGCCAGATCAGCACGATGACGACAGCCGCCACAATCCAGAGCGATACGAAACTGAGATCCATCGCTGCCTCCCGCACTCCCCGCTAAGAAGATGAAGATACCGATGGCTTTTGGATGGCCGGCTCCACGTCGAGCGTTAGGCCATGAATGCTCCTCACGCGCACGCGCGCGCCTTTCGGAATGCTCGCGCCGTCGACCGCCGCGGCACGCCACAATTCCCCGTGAACGCGCACCATTCCCAGCGCGGGGGCCGCGCCGACCGGTTCGATGACTTCTCCCTGTTCGCCGAGGAGCTCTTCCCGGCCGGTCGCTCGCTTCCAACCCCTGGAGCGCATCACGGCGCGTGTCAGAATGGCCGCCACGATCGCAAACGGAATGGCCACGGCCAGCGCGGTGCTTAGCCGCACGCCCATCCCCGTCCACGGCGTCTGTATCAGCATGATCGCACCCAAAATCATGGCGATCGTTCCCCCCACACCGAGCACTCCGTGCGTCGGGAACTTGGCTTCCAGCACGAAAAGCGAGAGTGCCAGAATGATCAGCGCAACGCCGATCCACGACACCGGCAGTTGCTGAAACGCCAGCAATGCCAGCAGGATGGCAATGCCCCCGATCACTCCCGGCGCAAACATGCCGGGATGGTTGAACTCGACGTAGAGCCCGAGCACTCCGACGATGAGCAGCACGAACGCCACGTTCGGCTCGACAATGTGGGTGAGCAGTCTTTCGCGTGCCGTCATGCCCAGCTCGGTCTCCATTGGATGCGATAGGGCCAGCGGTTCGGTCGATCCATTAAAGCGCGTGATCGTGCGGCCATTGAGTTTGGCGAAAAGATCGTCATCCGATGAGGCCACCAAATCAATGAGCTTGCCGTCGAGCGCCTCTTTGTCGCTGAAGGCCTTCGCGTCGGTCACCGCCGTCACGGCGAGATCAGCGTTGCGGCCACGCTTGGTAACATAGCTGCGCAGAAAAGCCGCCGCATCGTTGGTCACCTTCTTGCGCATGGTTTCATCGATCTGTATGGTTTGGCCGAACATCTCAAAGACCGGTGAAGCCGCACCCGTATTGGTTCCCGGAGCCATGGCGGCGATATCGGCAGATTCCAGCACGAAAAACCCCGCCGACGCCGCGCGCACCCCCGAAGGAGCCACGTAAATCGCAACCGGCACCGAGGAGCCCAAAATTGCCCGCACGATCTCGCGCATCGAGGTGTCCAGGCCGCCCGGCGTGTTCATGGTGATCAAAATGAGGCTGGAGTGCTGGCGGTTGCCTTCGGCGATTCCGTTGACAATGTATTGAGCGAGGATCGGCTCGATTTCGCCGTCAATTCGGAGCACGGTGACGCGGTCTACCGAAGAATTCGAGGAAGCAGCCGATCTGGCCCCGCCGGTCGCAGTTCCGAGCGACAGCGCGGCCAAAATCACCGCCCCCACTGGCAGGCGTCCGAATGGCTGGAAAAACATTCCGAGCGCGTATTATAGCAATAGAGCGGAGGGAAACTGCGAATGCTTTTGAACGGGGTGAACGCCGCAGCCGGAGGCGCCCGTTCTGCTCCCGGAACGTACGAGGTTCAATTCGCAACAGGTTTCTGCTGGGCCTCGTAGGGCGGGGGACGGTGCAAGACGTCCTGCACCTGCGGATCCTTGATCACGCGCGCAAAATCGGGATCTTTCTCTGCAGCCAGAAGGTGCTTGTAGCCGTCGTCACGGGCCAGTTTCAAATAGCGCGCGGTGTGCTCGGCATCGCCCAACCTCGCATACGACTTCGCCACCAGAAAATAGAGAGTCCCTTGGTCGGCCACAGTGCGGTGCTGCACAACGGAACCGCCCGTCCCTTGCGCTTCGAAAATATTGGGATCGAGAGCCAGGGCTTTGCCGAACGCCTCCATGGCCTGCGGATAAAGTTTCACGCTGCAATAGGCGTAGCCGAGATTGCTGTAAATCGGCGCAAGCCTGTCCCCTCCTATGCCAATCGCTTTCTTGTAATACTTGATGGCTTTGCCGAAGCGCTGGCGGGAATACTCGATCGTGCCGAGGTTATTCACGGCGGACCCGGCTTTGGCATCCGCGCGCATCGCTTTTTTGTAGAAGCGCTCGGCCAGAGCGTCCTCGCCCAACTGTTGGTAGGCAATGCCGATCTTGTTGAGAACCACAGCGTCCCGGGGGTCTTGGTCCAACAGGCGCTGGTAGGCGACGGCAGCCTCGCTGTAATCCTTACGCGCCATCAGCAGGTCCGCATGCATTTGGGCGACTTGGCGCGGCGTCATCGGCGCCGGGGCGGAATCCTGGCCGGCGCTGCTCGCGGCGCCGGAATAGGCGGTTGTCGAAACATCGGGTTGGCGAAGGCTCCAAGCGCTTGCGAATGGAAGCAAAAGCGGTATGGCGTAGAGGGCCCCAACTCTCATTGCCCTGCTCCTGATCGAACCGGCGTTCCGGGGACGCTACTGCTGAGACTTCGAGCTGCTGGCCGGCTCCTTGGTCCCCCCAAAGATACCAAATATCCGCCCGAGGAACCCCTTTTTCTTCTCCGCCCCCTGGCTGGAATTTTCCGGGTTGCTTTGCCCGGGATTCGCCGGCTGGCTGTGAGCAGGAGCGAGCGCGTTGGAGGGCTCAGACGGCCGCGGCGGAGGCGGCTGGACGGCTGCCGAGGTCTCGCCCTTGCCGAATAAACTTTTCAGCCAGGAACCGGGCGCCGCTTGCGCGCTGGCCCCGCTGCTATCGCAATACTGAGTCGGCTCACTGCCGGCGATGAAGTGTTCGCTCACGCCGGTCGGGCAGGCATTGTCCGCCAGTCTCCCCGTTTGGGGATCGATGCTGACCTCGGTAATCCCCGGTGGTGGTTGAAACTCCTGGGCATTGCGGTACTTCGGCAGCAGAACCGCCCGCTTCATGAACTCTCCCCAAATGGGAGCGGCAGCCTGGCCTCCAGCCAACCCCAGATCGCGATTGTCATCAAAGCCGACCCAGACGACACACAGCAGATTCGAAGTAAATCCCACGAACCAGCCGTCGCGCGAAGTGCCTGTTTTCCCCGCAGCGGGCGCGTCGAACCCCATGGCGCGAACCGGATAGCCCGTGCCGTGGTTGATCACATCCTCCAGGAGACTGGTCGTTAGATAGGCGACGCGCGGATCGAGCACGGCTCTGTTTGCCGGCGCCGCTGTCTCCGTGGAAGACCCGTCGGCGGCAATAACCGTGCGAACGAACAGTGGCTCTGCGCGGATGCCGTGATTGGCAAACGCCGTGTACCCCGCTGCCACGTCGAGCGGTGTCATTTCATACGCACCGAGAGCCACTGCCGGCGTCGGCTGGATATTGTTGCCGAGTCCCATCTGCCGTGCGACATCGACGACGCGCTGGTAGCCGATCATCTCGGCAACCTTCACGGTCGCCACATTGAGAGAACGCATCAGCGCATCGCGTGTGGTAACCTGACCGTAGAACTCCTCCCCGTAGTTGTCCGGCGTGTACTCCTTGCCGTCGAACTCGAAGGTGGTCGGCGAGTCATCCACGGTCGTCGCGGGCGTAACCACCGGCTGCAAGTTCTCGACGGCATTATCGAACGCAGCCGCGTAGACGAAGGGCTTGAACGCCGAGCCAGGCTGCCGGCGAGCCAGCGCGTGATTCAGCTGGCTTTCTCCGTAATCACGCCCGCCGATGAGAGCTCGGATCTCACCCGTATACGGATCAAGGGCGATGAGCGCGACCTGCGGACGCTCGACCGGTTGGCCTTTCTTCTTCCAAAGGGCATAGCGGCGCGCCAGTAGCTTATCGAGCTCCTCGACTCCGATTTGAACGGCCTCGGCCGCGGCGCGCTGGAGTGCTGGTTCGAGCGTGGTGTAAATGCGGAAGCTTTGCGTTTCTAGATCGCTTTCGGAGATTTTCTGCAGGAGCTGATCTTTGACCATATCGACGAAGTAGGGCGCGGAACTGCTTCCCAGCCCGCCATTGGTAAATTTGAGCTTCGATTTCTTGGCCGCTGCTTCCTGGTCGGGCGTGAGGAAGCCATCGGCGACCATTTCCGCGAGCACACGGTCGCGGGCCTCATCGGCGCGGTCCACATGGCGCTCGGCCGACGAGTAGCGGTTCGGAGCGCGAATAATCGCCGCCAGGAAGGCCGCTTCGCCCGTATTCAACTCCCGGACATCCTTCCCAAAATAGGCGTTCGCGGCCTCGCCGAAGCCCCGAATCGAAAAGCTCCCCCGATTGCCCAGGTAAATGTCGTTGGCGTACAGCTCGAAAATCTGCTGTTTCGTGAAGCGCTCGTTGATCTCGGCAGCCATGACGACCTCTTTGAGCTTCCGCGACCATTGGCGCTTGGTCGTGAAAAAGAACGTCCGCGCCACCTGCATGTCGATGGTGCTGGCGCCTTGCGCCTTCTGCCCACGGCTGACGTCGTAGAAGGCTGCACCAAACACGCGCACCAGGTCGAGAGCCCCATGCTCGAAGAAGCGCTTGTCCTCGGCGGCCAGTACGGCATTGATCAACACCGGCGGCAGGTCTTCAAAGCGAACTACCCGGCGCTTCTCACGCGAGCTATCGAAAAGGTTCGTCAGCAGGTCCGGCTCGATATCCGCAAAGTCGACCGAGCTCGAATCCCCTAGCTCGGTGATCTGCGAGATCTCCCCGCCTTCGAAGCTGACCCGCAAGGCATTGTGGCCGTGAAAATAGGAACTCGTGGAAGGGAGAATCTCCACCCTCGATCCGGTCGCATGGAATTGCCCCGGCGAGCCCGCCACGGGCCCTTCCTGGTACCCAGCACGAAGCAGGTAGGCGGCGAGGTCGGATGGATGCAGAGCCTCGCCAACGTAGATGCGGTCAGGAGCCGAACACACGCGCGAGGTATTCTGAAAAATTTGGCCGGTCAGCCGCTGATCGATCAGATGACCAAACTGGATGTAGTAGTACGTAAATACGCTCGCGCCGGCGAGCACGATGGCAAGCAATAGACCCAGAATCGTTAGGCCGGTGCGGGAGGTGAAAAAGCCGCGGGCGATTCGAATCCTCAATCCCTTTCTCCGCTATAGTTTCCGGATGCCCCGAGGCACTTCAGCCGTGCCTGGGCCGCACGGCTTTGCCCCGATGCCTGTTCCAAGCTTCGACCTCAATGTCCCTATTAGATAAAACGCTATTTTAGATCGTATGGTTGTCTGCGTGGGCATGAAAATCGTGGGGCCACGCAAACAGAGCCAGGTCAAACGTAACGTTATAGTCGACCGTAATGTCCACCTGGCCGTTCGTGGGGTCCACAATCAGCTGGATGGCATCTCTGCTGGCAGGAATATCGAGCTCTTGCGCCTTTTTGTAGATATCGTCGCGAATATCGTCGAGGCTCTTCTTCGGATAGCCGGTTAGGGCAAACCTCGCTTCCGATTTGATGGCGTCCTCGAATTGATAATAGGCCACATAAGCAGGAATGATCTTTACGAAGGCCAGAATGAGCGCCACCAGAAGAAGCAGCGTCAGCACTAGCCGGAACCTCGCGCCGCCCCGCTGTCTGGTTTGCTTCGCCCTAACCATCGCAAGACCACCGCCCCACAGGTCGTTTCGGGAACTAGCGATAGGCTAGCATGAGGCAAAGCCCGCGGCCTGGCGGCGCCGCTGGCGTGTTCGCGAATGAGTAAACGGAAGGCCCCCAGGCGCAGATGCTTTGCTCAGTACGCCCGTGCAAATATCGCTTTTTCCCGGGCCGGCTGCCCGCAGTAGACGCATTCTCCCGATCCGGCAGCCGGGGCGACAGTTCGATCGAGCGTCGGATCAAGCGGAATGCAGCGCATCGTGGCTTTGGTCTCTTCTTTGATCTTCTCCTCGCACTCGCTGCGGCCGCACCACCAGCAAAAGGCGAAGCCTCGCTCGACTGCTTTGCTGAACTCCTGGTAGTCGCGCGGCTCGACCGTACGGGCTTGGCGGAATCGCAGTGCGCGGCCGTACAGCGATTCTTGAATCTCCCCGAGCAACTGCGCCACCGCGACATCAATCCCCTGCTGCGGGACAAACGCTTTGCCTTCCTTGCCCGGCTGGTCGCGCCGCGCCAGGACGACCGAGGCTTTCGCCACATCCTTCGGCCCCAGCTCCAATCGCAGCGGCACTCCCCGCATCTCCCAATCATTGAATTTGAATCCGGGGCTCAGCCCTTCGCGCTCGTCCATCTTGACGCGGATGCCTGCGTCGACCAGCCGACGGCTGAGCTGCCGGGCATTTTCAAAGACTTGGGTCTTCTCCTCATCGGTCTTGAAAATCGGCACGATGACAAGCTGATACGGTGCGAGCCGCGGCGGCAGAATCAATCCCTGATCGTCTCCGTGAACCATGATGATCGCCCCGACCACGCGCGTTGAAAGTCCCCAGGACGTCGTCCAGCAATGCTGCAGCGCCCCCTGCTTGTCCAGGTATTTGATTTCAAACGCCTTCGCGAATTTCTGCCCAAGATTATGGGAGGTCGAGAACTGCAGCGCCTTGCCGTCTCCCATCATCGCTTCGAGCGCGTAGGTGACTTCCGCGCCGGCGAACTTTTCTGCCTCCGATTTTCTTCCGGGGATCACCGGCACGGCCGCCTCGTTGCGCGCAAAGTCCGCGTATACCTCCACCATCTGCAGCGTCTCGGCCTGGGCCTCTTCGGCGGTGGCATGCGCGGTGTGGCCCTCCTGCCAGAAAAATTCGAGCGTGCGCACAAACAGGCGCGTGCGCAACTCCCAGCGGACCACGCTGTTCCACTGATTGATCAGCAGGGGCAGATCCCGGTAGGACTCGATCCATTTCGCGTACGAGTGCCCGATGATCGTCTCAGAAGTCGGGCGGATCACGAGCGGCTCTTCCAGCTCTTCCCCGCCGCCGTGCGTCACCACTGCCAGCTCCGGCGAAAATCCTGCGACGTGGGATTTTTCCTTCTCGATGAAACTGCGCGGAATCAGAAGAGGAAAGGCTGCATTGACATGCCCGGTCGCCTTGAACCGCTTATCGAGCGCCGCCATGATGGCCTCCCAGAGCGCCCAGCCGTACGGCCGCACGATCATGCAGCCCCGAACCGGAGCGTAATCGGCCAACTCGGCCCGCAGCACGACCTGGTTGTACCACTCCGAGAAATCTTCGGCCCGCGTCGTCAGTTTCCGCTCAGTCATTGCTCTGGGAAGGCTCTCTTCCGGCGAGCCCGGCCAGACACAAACCCTGCCCGCGCGGCCTCGCAAGCCAGTCAGGTTAGGAAAGTCTCAGATTGAAGTCAACGACTCAAGACGACTCAAGACGGTCTGCCATTCACAGTTATCGACTCGAGCACGAGCGGCAACCCTGCTCTATGGCTTCTTCCTTTGCGCCGATTCTCGGTCGCTCGCCAGGCTTGATCGCTTTTGCTAAGATGTGCGACGCACAAACGAACATGCTCAAAGACACGCCCGAACTCCGCCGCCTGAGTCGTTCACTTGAGGAAACCGACCCGGCAATTGCGGCGGTGCTGCACGAAGAGGTTCGTCGTCAGGCGACCGGTCTAGAGCTGATTCCTTCGGAGAATTTCGTCTCCGAGGCCGTTCTGGAAGCAATGGGCTCGGTTCTTACCAACAAGTACGCCGAGGGCTATCCCCGCAAGCGCTACTACGGCGGCTGCGAATTCGTCGATCAGGCTGAGCAGCTCGCCATTGACCGCGCCAAGGCGCTATTCGGCGCCGAGCACGCGAACGTGCAGCCTCATTCGGGAACCCAGGCAAATATCGCGGTTTATATGACCGCCCTGAAGCCGGGCGATACGGTGCTGGGCATGAATCTCGCGCATGGCGGCCATCTGACGCACGGCCACCCCCTGAATTTTTCGGGACTCACCTACCGATTCGTGCCGTACGGCGTTGCCAAGGAAACCGAAACGATCGACTACGACGAGCTCGATCGTCTCGCGCAGGAACACAAGCCGAAGATGATTGTCGTCGGCGCCAGCGCCTACTCGCGCGTTTTCGATTTCCAGCGAATGGCTCAAATCGCCCGATCAGCAGGAGCGCTGCTTTTCGTCGACATGGCCCACATCGCGGGCCTGATCGCCGCCGGCCTCCACCCCAGCCCCATCCCGTACGCCGATTTCGTCTCCACAACCACGCATAAGACTCTGCGCGGCCCTCGCGGCGGGATGGTTCTGTGTCGCGAAAGATTCGCCAAGAATCTTGACCGTTCGACGTTTCCCGGGACTCAGGGCGGGCCCCTGATGCACACCATCGCGGCCAAAGCCGTCTGCCTGAAGGAGGCTGCCGAGCCCGGATTCGCCGAATATCAACGACAGGTTGTCGCCAATTCGAAGGCGCTCGCGCGAGCGATGGCCCAGCACGGATTTCGCATCGTCAGCGGCGGCACAGACAATCACCTTTTTCTGGTGGACGTGAATTCACGCGGGTTGACCGGGGCGGTTGTCGAGTCTGCGCTCGATCGCGCCGGCATCACCGTGAACAAGAACTCGATCCCCTTCGATCCGTTGCCGCCGCTCAAGGCCAGCGGCATTCGCATGGGCACCCCGGCCATCACGACTCGCGGCATGCGCGAACCGGAAATGGAAAAAATCGCCGGATGGATTGCGGAGGTTTTAAATCGCATCGGCGACTCCTTGACCGAGCAGCGGGTTCGCGGTGAAGTGGCCGCGTTCGCAGCCGAGTTCCCTCTTTACGCACGCCGCCTGGAGTCCGCCGAGGCCGCTCTGGCCACCTCCCGTTCCGCCGATTGAACAGCTTCGCTCCCCACTCGATCGTCGACTCGAGAGGTGGATTCGCCGCTTAAGCGATCGGTACGATCTGAAGCTCCCGGACCTGGCCGTCGCGGATGGAAAAGGCCCGCACCGGTTTGGCCGCATCGGTTCGAGGCGAGAGGATGAAGTAAGCCGCCTCGGAATAATAGGCCTGTTCGACGTCCCGGGCCGAAGGCTCGTTCTCGCCGGTCGGGTGCGAGTGGTAGATGCCGAGGAATTCCAGATTCTGCGCCCGGAATTTTTTCATCAGCCGGACGATTTCTTCCGGCGCGATTTCGTAACTTCTTGCCGGATCACCCGCTACATTGCGAGCGGCCAACGCCTCGGTGACCACGCCGCCTTGTCCCGCGAGCAGTCCGCAGCACTCGCGTCCAGGGTCGCTCGACGCGTGCTCGCTCATGGTCCTCACAATCTCGCTCCGGATCTGAATCCCGCTCATTTTCGCGGTTCCTGGGCTATTGCGGATTCAGGCGGGCCAGGACGAGCTTTTCGACCACGGGCACCGGCAGCGGACCTTCATCGAGCGCGGCATCGTGAAACCGCAGCATGTCGAAATTCCGGCCGGCGGCAGCTTGATATCGCTCGCGAAACGCGAGCCATTCACGGATGCCAACGTAATAGGTGGGCAGCTGCGTGGAGCTCAGTTTGGCGCGCTGGAGTTTGCCCTCGGCTTCGGCCCGAGTCTGGAAGGCGTCCTGCGTCATCAGATCCATGGCCTGTGGGTCGGTCATCCCCATCGTTTGCATTTTGACGTCGAGAATGGCATTCGCCAGCAGCCGCAAACGAAGCTTGCGCATCTCCAAGCGGAACCGCGGGTCGTTATCTGGAAAGCCCTCGTCCATCATGACCTGCGCGATGTACTCGGCCCAACCCTCGACGTAGGCACCATTGGCGTACAGCGCGCGAATGAGGCGGCGGCGTTCCGGCTGGATATTATTCAGGTGCTCGAACTGGATGTAATGGCCCGGCAGCGCTTCGTGAATGGTGAGCCACTGAAGCACCCAGCTGTTGTACTCGCGCAGCTTCGATTCCGCCTTTTCCTCCGGCATTTTCGGATCGATGGGCGTGACCCAATACTGCGCTTCGGCGTCAGGTTCCAGCGGCGGCGGAGCCGCGAAACCGGCGACCGAGTAAATCCCGCGCATGAAGGGCGGGGTGGGAATTACCTTCAAATTTTCGCGGGGGCTGAGCGAGACGATCTTCTTTTCGCGGATAAACTGCTGGATGCTTTCCAGATCGGCCTCGACGGCGGCCTGGAGGTGATCGCGCTGCGGGTGATCCTCCGAGATCTTGTCCAACACTTCGCCAATGATCCGGTTCTCGCGATCGCGGCCCTGTAGATCGGAATGGTCGCCGTGCTCGGGATACATCCGGGCGTGCATGGGCAGGGCCAGCCGGAGCATTTCAGCGCGAACTTCCTCGAGTTCCCGCTCGGCCGAGGCCAAAACCTCTTCCGGTGTGATCGAAGTCTCCATCACCAGCTTGAATTTCTGGTCGTAGAAATCCTTGCCCAGACGGAAATCGAGCCGGGAAGGGCGCTTGCCGAGATCGTCCTTCAGCCAGCGCGAGAAATCCTCAAGCGCGGCGATCGCAGCCGGCGCCACCTTATCGTATTGCGATTTTAGCGGCGAGCCGGGATCGATTTGGCCGGCGACGGTCCTTTGAATCAGTTCCAGGTTGCCATCGTTTTCCTGAATGGCGGTGGTGATGAAGACCGGATCGGCATCGGCAAGATACTGCTTGGCCTGATCGAGCACGCGCGGAATTTGTCCCATGCGCGCGAGCACCTGTCCGAGCCGGACATCCTTGGACGCATAGTTCTGCGACAGCGGCAGAAAGATCGAGTTGCCGATCAATTCGACGACAACGGTGGGGTGGTGGCGGTAGGCCTGAATGTGATCGAATTCGAGAAGATTCAGGCCGATCTGGTCATCGATGAGCTGCCAGTCGGCCGCGTCTTCCGGATCGAGCGAGGAGACCGGCGTCTGCTTGCGGAACCGCTCGCGCCAGCCTCGATAGAAGTCGCGTAGCCGGGCCATGGCGGCAAGGCTCAGATCGTCCAGTTGGGCGTCGAGCTCGACGGTCTGGCCAGTCCTGGGATCCAGATGTCGGTGGTATCCGGCGTAAGAGGCAGCCACGGGCTGGAGAGCGAGCGACGCCTTCACGAATTCGTCGCTCAGCTGAGCGAACCTTTGCGAGGCAGTAGCGTCGGCAGCCATAGCTTTCTCCCCACGCCGGGAACCCAGTGCCGCAAGGAAGATTGCGAAAAGCGCCAGGACCGCTGGCCGAGTCAGCAGGGGCATAGATCGGAAAGACGGACGGGCAGGCGATTTCACCGGACGATTGTAGGCATCCGGTCAAGCAACCGCAAGCGGCCCGAAACAGCTGAGCGCCGCTCCTGATCACCTGGCCGGTGGCGCGGGTGTGGGGTTTTGATAGCTTTGACGCGGGGCCTGGATGGACAGGAGATCGATTTCAAAGATCAGCACTGCATTGGGGCCAATGAGCGGGCCCGCACCGCGTTCGCCGTAAGCCAGAGCCGGAGGAAGAAAGATCTGCCATTTCGATCCGACCGGCATCATCTCAAGCACCTCGGTCCAGCCCCTGATGACCCGGCTGACGGGAAACACCGCGGGCTGGCCACCGCGCTTGCCTGAGCTGTCGAACTCGGTGCCATCAATGAGGGTGCCGCGATACTGGCAGACAACCGTGTCGCTCGGTTTCGGTATCGGGCCGTTGCCTTGGGTGAGAACCTTGTATTGAAGACCGTCCGGCAAGGTAACCACGCCTTGCTTGGCCTTGTTGGCCGCAAGGAACGCCTGGCCTTCCTTCAGATTTTTCTCCCCCAGTTCTTTGCGCTCCGCCTCCAGCTTGGCCTGAAGCTGCTGGAACTCAGCCATGGCTTGCTCCTGGCTAAGTAGAGGCTTCGCTCCGGAAAGCACGTCCTTGACGGCGCGCGCCACGATCGCGGGATCAACGTAGGTCGAGGGCACCTTCATGCCCTCAGCCATGTTCATGCCCAAGGCATAGCTCTGTTTGTCGCGGTCGGTCTGGAGCGTGAATGTCTTTGCGGCGGTCGAAGTGGCAGGCCTGGGAGTCGTGCTTGCGGCAGGGGGTTTCTGGGACGCCGAAGCGGGCGCTTGCTGCGCGCTCGAAGACGGAGCCTGTTGCGCCCAAGTGCCTGTTCCATATACAAGAGCCCCAATTAGGAGAGCCAGAATTTGTCTTTGCATTGGGATATTGTCCCATGGATCAGTGACGGGGCAAAACCGGCGAAAATTCTGTTTTGATGCAGCGCTGGCGCGCGCAGCTTTCGCCTGCCAACGGCTTGCGCCCCGTTTTTCGCGGGCTAAGTGTCTTTTTCGACCGCTGTTCAGGTCACGGCTCGCTATCTGCGCCTCGACCGACTAGACTCGTTTGTGGGCCGCTCCCGCCGTTTCCAAGCGGCTCCTCCGAGGATGGTTGGACACGTTGTTTGAGGCTCTAGAGGAACTCTTTGAGCGGCGCTTCCACCTGCCCGTCGAGCAGGTCGATGCGCTCCAGGGCGAGCTGGGCGGCTCGGGGCGCAAAATCGTGCGGCTGAGGAGTGGGCAGGCCACGGCGATCGGCGTTCTCTACCACGTGCGCGAGGAAAACGTCGCGTTCCTCACCTTTTCCCGGCATTTCCGCAGGCACGGTCTCCCGGTGCCGGAAATCTATGCCGAGAATCTTGGCCGCGGCGCTTACCTCGAGGAGGATCTCGGCGACACGACCCTTTTCGAATTTCTTTCAGCCAATCGGAGGGGCGAAACGATCGGCGCCCAAGCGGCCGAAGCATATCGCCAGGTGGTCGACCTACTGCCTCGCTTCCAGATCGAAGCGGGCCGCGATCTGGACTACACCGTTTGCTACCCTCGAGCCGTTTTCGACGCGCAGTCGATCGCCTGGGATCTGAACTACTTTAAGTACTACTTTCTGAAGCTCGCGGGCATCCCGTTCCACGAGCAATCGCTCGAAGACGACTTCGAACGGCTGACCAGATTCCTGTTGAGTGCCGACCACGACTATTTTCTCTACCGCGATTTTCAATCCCGCAACATCCTGTTGCACGAGGGTAAGCCATTTTTCGTCGATTATCAGGGCGGGCGCAAAGGCGCGCTGCAATATGACATTGCCTCTCTGCTCTACGACGCAAAGGCGGATCTGCCGCCCCGGTTGCGCTACGAGCTGCTCGATCGTTACATCGACCGGCTGGGCGACTTCATCACCATCGAGCGCCCGGTGTTCCTCAACCACTACTACGCCTACGTTTACGTCCGCATCATGCAGGCACTGGGCGCCTACGGGTTCCGCGGCTTCTATGAGCGCAAGACTCATTTTCTGCAAAGCGTGCCGTACGCCTTGAAAAACGTTTGCTGGCTGCTCGAGAACGTTGAGCTGCCAATTGCGCTGCCAACGCTCGGCGAGGCGTTCCGGAGCATGGTGGCTTCCGAGAGATTGCGGAACCTGAGTGTCGCCGCGCCCCCGAAAGCGCCAATCCTTCCTGCCGAACCGAGTGTTCTCACCGTACGAATTTTCAGTTTTTCGTACCGCCGGGGTATACCGAAAGACGAGACCGGGCACGGCGGTGGATTCGTTTTCGATGCGCGCGCCATACCGAATCCGGGACGCGAGGAGAGATTCAAGGCTCTTACCGGCACCGATGCGCCCGTCAGAGAGCATCTCGATCAACAGCAAGGCGTGCAGGAGTTTCTGAGGAGCGCCGCGTCTTTGGTAGAAGCCAGCGTGGATACCTATCAGCGCCGCGGGTTTACGAGCTTGACCGTGGCGTTTGGCTGCACGGGCGGCCAGCACCGTTCGGTCTATTTCGCCGAGCAACTGGCAAAACGATTGAGAGGCCGGAAAGGCGTGGAGGTGGTGGTGCGGCATCTCGAGCTGGAGCGCGGAGACCAATGAAGGCGATGGTCCTGGCCGCCGGCCTCGGCACTCGCCTGCGGCCGCTCACCGAGAGCCGTCCCAAGGCGTTGGTGGAACTGGACGGTCGCACGCTGCTGGAAATCGCACTCGCGCGCTTACGCGCATTCGGCATTCGTGAGGTGATTGTCAACGTCCATCACTTCGCCGACATGCTCGGCGAGTATTTGCAGGCCCAAGACAATTTCGGCATGCGGATTGAACTGTCCCGCGAGGACCTGTTGCTGGATACCGGTGGCGGACTAAAAAGGGCCGCGTGGTTTTTCCTCGAGGATTCCGGCAGCCCCGAGCCGTTCGTTTTGCACAATGTCGACGTGATCAGCACAATCGACCTCGGAAGGATGGTTCGATTTCATACCGCAAATCAGGCTCTCGTCACGCTCGCCGTACAGGAACGCAAGGCCACTCGCTACCTGCTCTTCGATCAGCAGGGCCGGCTTTGCGGGCGTCGCTCCGGACACGATCAGAAGCAGGCGGGGTCGGTCGAGGCTCTGGCCTTCTGCGGCATCCACGTGATTTCTCCGCGCCTGTTTGCGGTGATGACCGAAAAAGGGGTGTTTTCGATCATCGATGCGTACCTGCGACTGGCAGGCCTGGGAGAGCGGATCCTCGCGTTCGGCGCCGATGAATATTATTGGCGCGATCTCGGCCGGCCTCAGGATCTGCTCGCAGCCGCCCAGGATCTGCGGCAAAAGGTTCACCTCGGACTGCGCTGATCGTCCTCAGGACCGCTGGGCTATTTCCCGGTCGGGAGCGATCGCTTCGGTCATGCGGAAGATGGCCGATAGCACTTCCAGAACAATGCGGCAATACAGTATCCAGAAGAAGTATCCGACCACAGCGCCCAAAATCGCCAGTAGCCCTTGGACCGGCGCCTGCTGGAAGGCCAAAACGACCCATACCACCGCGGAGATCAGGCCGAGCAGCAGATGCAACGAATAGAGAAACTTCAGCATGCGCGGCGTGGCGTAGGTGCGGAACGAAAAATCCATCAGTCCTTCCCACATCCCTGTAGTTGCGGGCATCGAATTCCTCCTGGTGGTGGACCGGGTCTCCACCATTATAGGTGCGTGGGGCCAGAGCCGAGCCGGTTATGGCCGGTCCCGATGCGCAATGTCTACCTACCAGGAGGCCGCCAGGAAACGCGCAGGCGTGTTGCCGGTGGGGAAGCCCGGTGGGATAATGAGCGCGGTTGTAGAGGCAAAGCGGGAAGCTAAGCGAGGATTTATGGCGCTGAGGGACGCGTGGATTGAAAAACGGAAGGCGGGCGGTGATGACGGCGAGCGGAATTTTTCGCAGATGCACTACGCGCGCAAGCAAATCCTGACCGAGGAGATGGAGTATGTAGCGCTGCGTGAGAAGCTCTCGCCGGATCTGGTGCGAAGCGAGGTCGCGCGGGGCCGCGCGATCATCCCCGCCAACATTCACCACCGCAATCTTGAGCCCATGGGCATCGGCATCGCCTTTGGCTGCAAAATCAACGCAAACATCGGCAACTCGGCGACCACGTCGGATATCAGCGCGGAGCTCGAAAAGCTGCATCGCGCCGTCCACTACGGTTCAGACACGGTGATGGACCTTTCGACCGGCGGCGACATCCCGGCGATTCGCAAGGCGATCATCGATGCCTCGCCGGTGCCCATCGGCACCGTGCCGATTTATGAAGCGATTTCACGCGTGCGGCGCGCCGAGGACCTGACGATCGGCTTGATGCTCGAAGTGATCGAAGAGCAGGCCGAGCAGGGCGTCGATTACATGACCATTCACGCCGGCGTGCTGAGGGAATTTCTGCCGCTGGTGCGAAACCGGATCACCGGGATCGTCAGCCGCGGGGGCGCGCTGCTGGCGCAATGGATGAGCCATCACAAGGCGCAGAATTTTCTCTACGAGAATTTCGAGGCGATCTGCAAGATTTTCCAGAAACATGATGTGAGTTTTTCGCTCGGCGACGGACTGCGTCCTGGATGCCTGGCGGACGCGAGCGATGAGGCCCAGTTTGCGGAATTGCGGGTGCTCGGCGAGCTGACCCGAAAGGCCTGGGAATACGACGTGCAGGTGATGATCGAAGGGCCGGGCCACATTCCGATGGACCAGATCGAGCTGCAGGTGAAGAAGGAAAACGAGCTGTGCCAGGAGGCGCCTTTCTACACGCTCGGGCCGCTCGTCACCGACATCGCGCCAGGCTATGACCACATCACCAGCGCGATCGGCGCAGCAATGATCGGATGGCATGGCGCCTCCATGCTGTGCTACGTGACCCCCAAGGAGCACCTGGGTTTGCCCAATGCCGACGACGTCCGCCAGGGCGTGATTGCCTACAAGATTGCGGCCCATGCCGCCGACGTGGCTCGGCATCGTCCCGGCGCACGCGATCGTGATGATGCGTTGAGTTATGCACGCTTCCTGTTCGACTGGAACAAGCAGTTTGAGCTTTCGCTCGATCCCGAGACGGCCCGGGCGATGCATGACGAGACTTTGCCGGACGACTTCTACAAGGAAGCGAAGTTCTGCTCGATGTGCGGTCCGAAGTTCTGCTCGATGAATGCCACGCAGATCGCAGAGATTTATCAGGGGCACGACCAAAAGCAACGCGAGGCCCGATTCGCAGAACTGCTGGCCAGAGTCGAACAGCAGCCGACGCCGGCGCGGACGGGCGGGGACTGAATTTTTCTAGCCCGCCCCCAAAGTGCTGGCACAGATCCCTGCACGTATCCGAACGACCAGGAGAAGCGCATGGCCTTTTTGCGAGCAGCGAAGACCAGTGATATTCCGCCAGGAAAGATCTCGGAGGTCGACGTCAACGGAACACCGGTGGCGATCGCCAACGTTTTCGGTAAGTTCCATGCTATCAGTGGGATATGCCTGCACCAGGCCGGGCCGCTGGGCGAAGGCGAACTGGAAGGCCAAGTCGTGACGTGCCCTTGGCATGGCTGGCAGTACGACGTCACAACCGGTCAAGTCGTCCCTCCTGGCGGGATGGGCGTCGATTGCTATGCGGTCGAAGTCCGCGGCGACGAAATCTTTGTAGATCTCGGTTAGGCCTCCCAGACTCGAGCCGAAATGAGACCTTTTTATCAGCCAACCGATAGATTTCTGCACCTCTAGCCTGCAGTTCCGTGTATAGTGCGCGCTACGCTTTTTTGACGGATGACGCAGGCTCCCATTAAACCCAAGCGCTGGCTGCTGGCCGTTGACCCGCGGGTCTACCATTGGGACACCCTTTTCGTGAAGGGCAAAGAAATGTGGCGGCACGCCGGGAATCGTCCGGAGGCTGCCAGGCAGTTCAAACAGGTCCACCGGGGCGACCGGGCGCTCTGCTACCACGGCAAGCCAGAACATGCGCTGTACGCGCTGGCGGAAGTGACCCGCGACCCGTATCCCGATCCGCAGTACGCAGAAAGCAAGAAGCTGGTCATGGACCTGCGCGCCATCGAGCGGCTGCCGAGACAGGTGAAGCTCGCCGAATTGAGAGACAATCGCCTGCTCCGCAAGATCAAGTTCCTGAAGAATACGCGGCTGACCATCTGCCCGTTGACCGAAGAGGAGTACGCCGAAATCCTGCGCATGGCTGGGATCGTAGCCTCTCCGGGAATTCCTCTGCCCTAGCATGTGAGAAGCCACATCGCCTGTGGCAATATTTAACGGCGGCGCGAGACGCGCGCGATTGCGGGGATGCGCCAGAGCACCGCTCGATGGCATGCCGGAACTTCCTGAAGTTGAAACGATTGCGAGAGGCCTGCGCGCCACCTTGTCCGGACGCCGCATTGTGAGTGTGCGACTGGGAAAGACGGACTTCCTGGATGATCCTGCCGCCGTCGAACGGCAGGTTCCCGGCGCGCGCATTGTGACCGTCCGGCGCTATGGCAAGTTTCTGCTCCTCGATCTCGAAACTGTGGACCGAGCGTTCTCCCTGCTGGTCCACTTGGGGATGACCGGGCGCCTGGTGATCTCCGGCGCGAGGGCACCCATCCCGCGGCATACGCACGTGCGCTTCGCGCTCGATGATGGGCGCGAGCTGCGCTACACCGATGTGCGGCGATTCGGGCGAATGGGAATCCTCGCCGACGACGCCGAGGAAAGTCGTCTCGGTTCGCTGGGGATGGATCCGCTCGAGACGCCTGAAAGGGAGTTCCTCGCGCTGTTCGAGCACCGACGGGCACAGATCAAGGCCCTGCTGCTCGATCAAACCGTTCTGCGCGGCATCGGCAATATCTACGCGGATGAGAGCCTTTGGCGGGCGCGCATTCATCCGCGGCGGCTCGGCGCGAATCTCACGCCGCAGGAAATCGGTCGCCTCTATCGGGCCATGCGAAAAGTGCTCGAGGAGGCCATCGAAGCGCGAGGCTCATCCATCGCCGACTACGTTGACGCCGATGGGAATCTCGGTGGATTTCAGCGCCGACACCGCGTCTATCAGCGACAGGGCCAGAAATGTTTTCGATGCGGCGCTCGAATACGGCGTGCCATGGTTGCCGGCAGGAGCAGCCACTTCTGTCCGCAATGCCAGCGCGCCCCGCGCCTCCGTCGGAAGCCGAGTTGAAATCGAAAGCCTATTTTGAGCCGCGACCGGCCGGTGCCGGCATGTACAGACCGGCGCTGGCTGGCAAGCCGGCGCGCTCGAACTGAATGGTCGTGTGCATGATGTGAAAATCGCGGGCCAGAACTTCACGAATGTTCGCGAGGACTTTTTCGCTCTCTTCCATGTGCATGTCGGGAATACGCACGTGACAAGAGAGGGCGTGGAGATCGCCGCCCAGCGTCCAGATGTGGACATCGTGGACCTCTTGAACGCCATCGACCCGCAGGATGGCGGACACGACATCCTGAAGACGCATTGCCCGAGGCAGACCTTCCAGCAGGATGTGGCCGCTTTCGCGTAGAATTGCCTGTCCCGACCAGAGAACCATCCCACCGATGGCGATCCCCAGCACGGCGTCGACCCAGTGGGCGCCCGTCCAGCCGATCACGAGCGCGCCAACGAGAATGACGATGTTCGAAAAGGCGTCACCGAGATTGTGAATCCACACGGTGCGAACGTTTAAATCTTTGCGCCCGCGATGAAGGGAAAGCGTAATTCCGCCGTTGACCGCCAGGGCTACCAGGGAGACCCACAGCATGATGCTGGCCCGAACCTCGACTGGGCTGCGCAACCGCGCGATCGACCCCCCGATGACGAACAGGGATGCCAGCGCCAGCACCGTGGCGTTGACGAAGGCCGCGAGAATTCCGGCACGATGATAGCCGTAGGTCTTTTCGTGCGTCGGCGGACGCAAGGCCCAACGCATAGCCAGCCAGGAAATCACCAGGGTCGGTACGTCGGTGAGGTTGTGGACGGCATCGCTTGCGAGCGCCATGGAATGAGCGACATAGCCAGCGACCAGTTCGACCAGCACAAGAAGGAGCGTGGACACGACAGCCAGCCCCAAGATCCCGGTAGTCTTTTCGCCAGCCGTGCCCAGGTGTCCCAGGTGGTGGCCCGTACGCTCGTTCACATGGACGTGCATTAGAGGGATTTTACTCGCAGAGGCTCACGACGTAACAGCCCGCGTTCGCCAGGAAAACGTAAAAGGGACGTGTGTTTCACGATGTGCGGTGGGGAAACAAAATTGACTTCGCCTGTTTCAGACTTCTACCATCAAATGATTCCGAGCTTTGCCAGCGGGGAAGGGCGAGACGAATCCAGGCCTCGACCGGCCGATGACACAAAATGCCACGAAGGTGACTTTCTGGGGGGTCCGCGGGTCGACGCCCACCGTCGAGCGCGATTCATGGCGCTATGGCGGCAACACCTCCTGCGTGGAGCTAACGACGGCAGGGGGAGGACGCTTCATCTTCGATTGCGGCACAGGGTTGCGCATGCTCGGCAATCACCTGCGCGCGGTGAACGGCCGCTGGACGAAATGGCGCGGCGACGGCGGAATCGAGGCCCACGTCCTGGTAACGCATTATCACTGGGATCACATTCAAGGCATTCCATTTTTTCATCCGTTTTTCGAGCCGCAGAACCGATTTCACTTCTATAGCTTCGAGTCGAAGTATCTCGGGCGAAACAGCCTACGCCAAGTGCTGGAGGCGCAACTCGCCAAGCCGTATTTCCCTGTCGATGTCGGCACCATGGCCGCGACGCGCACGTTTCGCGAAATCACGGGCGGAGACCAATGGGATATTGAGGAAACGCACATCCGGACGGTTTTTCTGAATCATCCGCAGGGCTGCCTGGGCTATCGCCTGGATACCCCCACCGGTTCGGTCGTCTACGCAACCGACAACGAGCCCGGAGCGCCGGAGTTTGACGACAACCTTCGGCAATTGGCGCAGGGGGCAAACGTCCTGATCTACGACGCGCAGTATTCGCCCGAGCAGCTTGCCTCCACACGCAAGGGATGGGGCCACTCATGCTGGCTGGAAGGAGTGAAGATCGCTTGCGAGACGAAGGTGAAGAACCTGGTGCTCTTTCACCACGACCCCGATTCCTCCAGCACCACAGTGGACGGTTTCCTTTCCGCTGCACGGCAGGAATTTCCTGCCACCTGGGCGGCCATGGAGGGGATGTCCATCTCGCTGGGCACAAACGGCACCGAGGTCGTTCTGCCGGAGGCACGTCTCGGCCAGCGCCGCCGTTTGTGCTTCCTGGCAACGGTGAGCGGGCGGACAGAAGACGGAATGCCCTTTGAAGAAAAAGCGACGGTGCGCGACATCAGCGTGCAGGGCGCGTATCTGTGGTTGCACCATCGGCCGCGGCTGCAGTCGGAATTACGCGTGGTGATCGACGGCCCCCAGCAAGCAGGAGCGGGCGCTCTCGCGCTGCGGGCCACGGTCACGCATTGTGAAGCCCGGCGAAGCAAAGATCAGAACGGAGTGGGAGTGTTCTTCATCGAAGACGCAGAACCGGAACCCCCGCGAGATTAAACTGCCCGCCAATCTGACTCATCGAGCGCCGCGATCTGTGATTCGATGTCGGCGAGCGCGCAGGTGAGCTGGTCGCGATAGCGTGGGTTCTGGCTTGCTTCCAGATCTCGCTGCACTCGAACGCGCGAAAGAAGCAAAACCTCTCTTCGCCTGCGCCGTTCGGGGTCGGAAGCGGCCAGTGGTTGCTTGGGGCCTTTTGAATCCTCCCCCTGCTGCCCCTGAATCTGGTCCTCGACCGCCTTACTCTCCCAGCCGCGAGCCATGCCAGCATTCTAGGGCGGTCCCGTCGTGGCTGCGCCGCTTTTTTCTCGCTGCGTTTCCTTGCCACAAGCCAAGAGCCGTGAATCTTTCGCCGCACGACCTCAGCGAAAACCGTTCGAGTTCAACGGCACTCCGTGGCCTCCCAGAAAAAGCCTTGGAGTTCGGCGGCGCATGGTTTATCTTTTGCTGAGCACCGACCGGAGGGTGGTCGCCTAACCGGGCGACAGCCCCGCCGTTAAGGTCGCTGCAAGTCCTTCCAGATTCTGCGACCGGGTGCTGGTGCCAGCATGAAGCGTCCTCGTTGGCTTCAAGTTTTTCTAGTCTTCCTTGTGGGCGCGTGTGCTGGTCTAGCCTCGGCTGTTCGGGGTGCGCCTTCCGATCGGCCCAATCCGGTCGGCAAGCAGGCCGACGCTCCCTCTTCCCAACGCGCGGCACTGACCATTCCCGGCCCCTTGCGCTCCTTCCTGCGCATGGCCGGAATCAGCCAGAAAGCATCGCCCGATGAAATCGTGCCCTTCCTTGCGCGCAACGTCTCTTTGCGGGGGTATTCAGGCCAAGGATTCAGTCAGCGGCCGACCGAGTTCCTGATCCTGCTGCGGCGCTATGTGCAACAGGCAAGAGAACTGGCGGTGTTGGCGGGACCTCAAGGGCTCATCCCGGTTTCCGGATGCAAGGATGCCGAACGCATCCTCGAAATTCTTGGCTATCGAACGCGACCAGATTGTGGCCAGAGCAATGCGCACGTGGAGACATCTGATTCGCAAAGAGCGTTTCTTACCATTGATTCCGGCTTCCCCCTTCCCGAACTTGAAAGAACTCTTCAGGGAGGCCCGCCGTTCACCTATGTGTTCCCGAATTCAGAAGTCCCCGTCCTTTTGTCGGAACGCGACTGGATTTCCGTCCACGAACAGCTGAACGGTAAGGACAAGAATCAAACCGGGCTTCTCGACGTCCTCCTGCACGATCCGGGCGTGGCTCGCTTGTACGCTGCCTGGAGTCGTATGGATCCGGAAACGCTCGTCTATCTCAAGCAGTCGCCGGGCCTGAAAAGGCTGGTGCCGCTCGCTGCTTCGCTCGATTACTACGGAGAGTACATTCGCATTCGCTCGGGGCGGGTGCTGGCTCCCGGGGGCACGGCTGCAGAGGCGCAATGGCGGGAGTTGGTCGGCGTCAGCCCCGATTCACCGGCAGAGTTTGTGCCGCGCCTGCTGACCAAAGACAATGGATGGCTGGCCGCCTATTTCGATTCGTTGGCCCGCGCCGCTCCGGACCAGCAGGCTCACTTCCTCGAGCCGGTCCGCTTCCGGCGCTGTTATGAGGCACTTCGAGGACGGGATGCGCGACCGAGCGCCGACGGCTCGGTTTTTCGGCCGGATCCGGACCTGGTGTTCCTCACCACTCGTCTGGAATGGGACCGCGACGTTCAACCACGTGTGCCGGGAAATCTCCAGGCGTGGAAGAACCTCCTGAACCGCAAGACCAACGCCGAGATGGCTCGCAGCTGGGGGCTGCGCTTAAAAGGCCTAAACGATGCCGAGGGGCTTCTGGAAGCGATATTTGCGTTTTCCCGCGTGCCGATCGAGAGCGGGCCGGCGGATATCTACCTCACGCTGTCGGAGCTGGATCGAAGGCGGTCCGCCGGGCGCCCTTTGAGCCCCCAGACGGTCGCGTTGATGGCCGACAAATTTGCGGGGTTCAGCGACCAGTATCTGATTTTTTCCGAGTTTCCCGAGCTGACCGACACTTCGATTGCGCTTTTTCTGAATACGGCGGCCTCTCTGGGAAAGATTCCCGATCACGCGTTGCGAGGCAACGCGATGGGAATCTTCCAAGCAAATGTCGGCGTGTGGCAAATTCTGGCACGGCAAGGGCAGATTCCCGCCGCGGATCTGGACCCATCCTGGCAGCGTCTCATCAAGCCTTTCGCCCAGATTTCCTCCTCCGCGCAGCTTTTTGATGCTGGGCGCAAGTCCCTGGGCGAAATCTCGCTCGCGGCAAACGGCAACCGACGCGCAACCCAGGCCGAAGTGATCGATCTGGTTGCCGGCCCTCGCCAAACGGTTCCTGCCAGTCAGCAAATGCACTCACAAGTGGCGGACCGGATTCGTGCCGTGCTGAACGACCAGCGCCTGGTTTCTATCGACACACTGTTTGCCATCAGTGACGGCTTGGACTCGATCGGCCATGGAGGCTCGGCAGACAAAAGCCTGGTTCGCCTGGCCGAGGAGCTGCAGGAATTCCAGATGCCGCGGCCGATTTTCTCTCGGGGAGAAAGAGCTGAATGGGCGGCCGGAGTCTACGACAACCGGCACACGGAATTGCAGATGCATACAGATCTGCCGAAAATCCTGGCTTCGGCCACTTCCGGCCAGCACTTGGAAGATGCGCGCGGCGAGCTGGTTCCCTTTCTCAGGGATACGCTGGTCGGACTGAACTACGCCTACTACGAGCCGCCCGGCTCCCAAGCGCTGCACAACAATCCCCTATTGGTCCGATCTCACGATTTCTCCGGAGAAAGCATCGTCGGCTTAGAACAGCTGCTGTGGCAGGCCCCTCACGTGATCGGAACCGGGTCCCCGGCCGGTGGCGGCGCTCATCTGGTCGGCTCGCTCGCCGATCTGCCGTATGTCCTCGGGCGGATGGAAGGAGATTTCCTTTCGCCTGAAAACGTGCAGGCCCTGATCTGGTCTGACCTAGTGCCGGGCGTCATTGCCAACGCGGTGGTGCCGCGCTGGTGGAACGTGACCTCGAATGAACTTCACGCCGTCGCCCTCTACCAGCGGGCCGGAGAAGAACTCCTGGTCGCCTCGGCAGAGAACCAGGAGTTGCGGGACAGAGTGAGCAGCATTCTTTCCGCGCGAATGACCCCGCGAGACGCATCGCTGCTGGACTCCGCTCTCGCGGAAAACCGCGTTCGGGATTTTTCGGGCGAGCTAACGCCCGCCGACTTGTTCTATCTGACTGCCGAGTACCGGCAGAAATTCCCAGCAGATCCTCCGTGGGGCCCGGCTGGACGCGAACTCGAGGCGCTCAATCGCCAGTATCCGTCGGAAGTGGAATGGCAGCGGTTGTCGCGAGATTTCGGCATCCCTCATCCCATCCTGGAGCGAACCAACGCCCGGGAACTATTGAGCGTGGGGCCGTTGCCCACCTTTGAGGGTTATTCCAGCAGGCTGTTGGCTGAGACCTGGGACTCTCCGAACCTGTATTGGGCCCGGCTCGCCGACGAGATGGGTTATTCGCCGGTCGAACTCAACCGACTAGTGCCGATGCTCACCCGGCGCATGATCGTGAAGATTTTTGCCACGGAATTGGATGATTCGCCGGCGATCCTTCGGGCGATGCGCGAAACGGGCGACGAACTGCGCCACGGGCAACTCGCCGCGATACCCGCTCTCAGCCGAGGCTCGTCGCCTTCGACCGCAGTTCCGGCGGAAAACGAAAAGGTGAACTGAATTCCTCTGGCAGAAGCAGTCATTTCGAGGGCTCCGATGCTCAAAATATCCCTGGTATGTGCGGCTTTGCTGTGGTCCCTTTCGATTCGGGCTGTGGCGCAGGATACCGAAGGACCGCACATCCGCGTGGCCATCGATCTGGTGCAGTTGAACGTCGCCGTAACCGACAACAAGGGGCACTACATCACCGGCCTTCGCCCGCAGGACTTCCTGGTCGCCGAAGACGGCATCACCGAACAGATTGCGGCGTTCGGCGAAGGCAATGAGTCGGTGCGCACGCTCCCGAACATGGTGCCACCCGGCAGTCAGCCGCAGCCGCCGGTCACCGCCAAAGAGCCCGGGGAACGCCTGACTGCCGGCGAGCTCAGCTCGCTCGTCGGCGGAGCAAGCGTTTTCGTTCTGTTCGACACAAGTAACTACATGTATCGGGGATTTGTTTTCGCTCAGGACGCAATCGTCGATTTTGTTCGATCTCTCGATCGCGCGGACAGAGTGGCATTCTATTCCTACAGCCGCGATCTCTCCCGAGGTTCGCTGCTTTCTGTCGATCGCGCCCAAGTTTTGCGCGGCGTGCGCACGACCGTGGCCGGAGACGACGCCGCTCTCTACAATTGCCTTTTGCTGACAGTTCAGGATGCCGCCCGGTTCACCGGGCGAAAAGTGATCGTGGTCTTCTCCAATGGCCCGGATAACGCGAGTGTCGTGCCACCGGAGCAGGTGGCCGAGATGGCCCAATCGACGGGAACGACGATTTACATGGTAAGCACCGAGCAGGCCCACCTGGAGCCTATCTCGAACGCGGTCTTCCAGCGCATGACCGCCGCAACGGGCGGCAAAGTCTACTTCGCAAAGAACTGGAAGGATGAGCAGGACGCGTTCAGTTCGATACGCGATGACTTGGCTCACCTGTATTCGCTCAGTTATTATCCCGAGCCCAATCCCAATCGCGGCTGGCGCAGCATTCGCGTCAAGCTTACGGGCAACCACGGGAAATACCACATACGCACGCGCGACGGATATCGGCTGCGCAGTTTCGAATTCTCGACCGAAAACGCTTCTCCCAATCCCCAGCAGCCCACTCCGCGCTAGAAGCCGCGGTCGAATTCGCAGCAGGCGTCGTGCCGAGGCTCCTCCGCCGGTTTTCCCTTTGCGGCTCCCTCCGATTTCCGTAAAATCCTGGTCGACGATGCCGATCTAGCTCCGGCGGGTTGCCGCACGCTCATGGCAACGAAAGAAAAGCTCCCTCGAACCGAAACGGATCTGGAGGCCTCGGTCGCCCCATTGCCTCTCTGGCAACTGGATATCGTCGAGGTAACCGGACACAATATCGAAGCCCGCGGCCGCGAAGAAGTGAACGAGCTCCTCGGACGGGGCTGGCTTTTGCTGCACATCTATACTTTGAAATACAACGAGGACGGAGTTTGGAGAGAGCGGCCCATGGCCATCCTGGGGCGACCGCGGAAGAATGGCCGTCGACGTAAGCCCGCGCCTTCCCAGGAAGGCCGGTAGGACCCGCCAGAGGTCCCGTTGGAGGCTCGCAGAGGAGAAAGGCGGAAATGGCGTTTCAGATCACGACCAGTGCGTTTCGAAATAACAGCCCCATACCCAAAAAATTCACTTGCGACGGGCCCGACGTTTCCCCGCCGCTCTCCTGGACTGATCCGCCTCCGAAGACAAAGAGCTTTGCTCTGGTTACCGACGATCCGGATGCCCCCGGCGGCCTGTGGGTGCATTGGGTCCTTTACGATCTCCCCGCCGACACGCGCAAACTGCCCGAAGGCGTAGCGAAGGAGCCCCGGTTGCCGAACGGGGCGCTGCAGGGTCGCAACGATTTCGGGAAAACGGGCTACAACGGCCCTTGCCCGCCCCGGGGCTCTGCGCACCGCTATTTCTTCAAGCTGTACGCGCTGGACTCCCCAACGGGCTTAAAAGCCGGAGCAACGAAGGCCGAGCTCGAGCGCGTGATGAGCGGACACATTCTGGCGCAGGCTCAACTCGTTGGCGTTTTCCAGCACTAGCGCCGAATTTTGTTCCCCTCAAGGACCGCTCTTCGTATTCGAACCTGCTGCGGCGCAAAGGGCTCTCGAAAACCCCGGGTGCTTCGCGCCTCCTCAGTGCCGGGTTCGAAATTACCGACACACCGAAGAGCGAGAGCCCATAAGCGCGACCTGCACTTCCGTACAGGTAGCTCATCAGAAATCGCCAGGCCCGGAGCCAATCAACTCCCCTTCTCGCGGCCCATACTATGCGTACGACGAAATCCGTTCCTGACGGAGGCTCGACCCATGAAGGCTCGATTGGCTGTAGCTGTTTTGGTACTCGCGTGCGCGCCGCTGGGCCTGGCGAAAGATCCGCCGAGCTACGAAAAGGGCACCCTGCTCTCGATGGATTCCTCTTCGTGCGGGGTGGCCGAGAAGGGCTCGAAGACCGTCGCTGGCGAACTCCTGGGCACTGACGGCGAGCACAAGTCCACGCAGGAAGTGCTCTGCCAGGAATACGTGCTGCAGGGCGAGCGCATTGTCTACCGAATTCGGCCGACCGACACCAAGCATCCCAGTCTGCTTCCGGTCGGCGACACGGTTCAGTACCGCATCCGCAAGGACAAGATGTATGTGCTAGATCGCGAAGGCGACTCGAAAGAACGAGAGTATTCGGTCGTCTCGATGCAGGTGCGCCAGGAATCGAAGAACACGCAGTAACGTCTCAGCCGGTTCTGCTTTGCCGCGCCTGGGCCGATCGCTTGACCGCCACGGCACGGCATCGCTTCTCGGGAGGTTTAACGAAGGCGGAAACCCGCGGATCGCCTCGGCCGCTACAGCTTCAATCCGCGCAGATATTTCCTGAAATTCTCTCCGAGCTTGGGATCTTTCAGCCCAAGCTGAACGGTTGCTTCCAAAAACCCCAGCTTGTCTCCCGCATCATAGATTTTCCCATCGTAGACGCAGGCCAGCAGTTTCCCCTTCTTGGCAAGGCGGCACAAACCATCGGTCAACTGGATCTCGCCGATGGCTCCTGGTCGTGCCGTGCGCAGGTCATCGAAAATTTCCGGCGGCAACAGGTAGCGGCCCGTGACGGCCCAATTCGAAGGCGCCTTTTCGGCGCTCGGCTTTTCGACCAGATTCCTCACGCGCAACACCTTGTCGCCCCAGCGCGACTTCTTCTCCACTTCCGCGTCGATGATTCCGTACAGATGCACCCGCTCGCGCGGCACGTGTTCCACGTGAATGACCCCCAGGCCGGTTGCTTCATAAATCTCGGCAAGCTCGCGCGTAGCAGGCACGCGGCTTTCGGCGATTACATCGGGGAGCAGCACGGCGAACGGCTCCTCTCCAACCAGATCGGCCGCGCACAAAACCGCATGGCCCAATCCCAGTGCTTCGCTCTGGCGTGTGTAGCTGAAGCGCAGACCGTTACTGATCTCCCGAACCAGCCGAGCCTGCTCGCTCTTTCCCTTTTGCTCAAGAAAGCTTTCCAGCTCGGGTGCCAGGTCGAAATGGTCCTCAATTGCGCTCTTGTGCCGCCCGGTGACAAAGATGACGTGCTCGATCCCGGATGCGGCACACTCTTCGACTGCATACTGGATCAGGGGCTTGTCAACGACCGTGAGCATTTCCTTCGGAATCGCTTTCGTTGCAGGGAGGAACCGCGTGCCGAGTCCAGCGACGGGCAGCACGGCTTTGCGCACTTTTTTCATTTTGTTTTGGGGGCGCCTCTCTGGCTCAGGGAATGATCGCCGTCCGACGGGCCGTCGCGCCCAGACCCTCATGCTAACATAGCCTTTCAAAGCGACCGGCAGCGGTGAGCAGTGTCGATGCACAGAAAAAACCTGATTTTGGGCATTGAGTCCTCCTGCGATGAGACAGCCGCAGCCGTCGTGGCCGGCGGACACGAGATTCTCTCGAATATCGTCGCGTCGCAATCGGAGATTCACCGCAAGTATGGCGGGGTGGTGCCGGAACTTGCCTCGCGTGAGCACCTGCGCCAAATCGTGCCGGTCGTGCGCGAAGCGATCGAGCAGGCGCAGATTACTCTGGGCGATGTCGATGCCGTGGCCGTAACTCAGGGACCGGGGCTTGTCGGCGCGCTGCTGATCGGCGTGACCTATGGCAAAGTGCTCGCCACGTCGTTGGGAAAGCCGCTCATCGCCGTCAACCATCTCGAAGGACATGTTCACGCGGTGCTGCTCGAAGCGCGCGCGTCAGGTCGCGAGCCGCAACTCCCCGCCGTCTGCCTGATCGTTTCCGGCGGACACACGATTCTCTGTGGCGTCAGAGCTGAACCCGCCAGCGGTGGGATGCATTTTTCCTACAGCAAAATTGGCGCTACGCGCGATGACGCGGCGGGCGAAGCGTACGACAAGGTCGCGCGCATGCTGGCGCTCGGCTATCCCGGCGGGCCGATTATTGACCGCCTTGCCCCGTACGGGAATCCCCAGGCCGTGCGCTTCTCCGACCCGAAAATGACGGGTAACCCTTACGACTTCAGCTTCAGTGGCATCAAAACCGCCGTGCTCCATCACATCCGCCGCAATCGCGAGCTCGAAACGGAAATCGAAGCGCGCCGCCAGGCTCTCGCGCGCGGTGAACGGGGCGCCGATCGCCTGCGCGCGCTTTCCAGCGCCGCTACGCTCGATCTGGCCGCCAGCTTCCAGCGCTCGGTGGTCAGTACTTTGCTCTCGCGGACGTTTGCAGCACTGGCACCCTACCCTGCGCGCGCGATTTTCGTTTCTGGCGGTGTCGCTGCCAATAGCGAACTGCGCGGCGCCTTCCAGACCGAAGCGACCCGCCGGGGCATCGAGGTGTTTTTCCCGAGCCGCGCGCTCTCGACCGACAACGCCGCCATGATCGCCGCCGCCGGTTACGCCCACCTCCTAGCCGGCGATCGCGCTGATTCGACACTCAACGCCGAAGCCAACCTCCCTCTGGCATAACTACACGCAGAGGCTCCCCGGCCTGGTGCTGAATCAGGAACCGGGTGCCGAAGCCTGGATTTATTCCCCAAGTCGCCTCGGTCACTGGAGAATATTTCGCCCTGCCAGTCGGCGAATTTCATGCGCTCTCGCACAACCGGAAAAATCGCCTCGGAAATCTGGCAGTCACTGATTCGCTTGCTTGGCAGATTTCCTTTAGTCCACACTGGTCCCTAGGAGGTAATGGTGCGAATCGGGTCGCATCGCGCGCCGGGGCTTGTGCTCCTGGCCTTGTTCACATGCGGCTGCCCTGCCTCGGCCCAGGAGCCAGCCGGCAACGCGTCTGCCATCGTTCCGAGCAGCCTGCCCTCCCTCGCCGACGCCCAGCAGAAGTACCGTCAAGGCAAGCTCGATTGGGCCGCGCAAGAGTACGCGATGCTCGTGACGGGCGCAGACGCGATGGCAGCCTATGTGGGACTGGCGCGCGTTGAGCTGAAAGAAAATCGGCCGGCGGACGCGTACGCGGCGGTTAGCAAAGCGATTGCGCTCGCACCCCGCGCGCCCGATGTTCAAGTAGCCCTGGGAGAGGTTTACTACCGGCAGGGCAAGATTCCCGAAGCGGAAAGCCAGTTCGTGAACGTCATCAACAGCGGAGCGGAGAATGCCCGCGCTTATCTCGGCTTGGCCCGAGTTTCCAATGCAGCCTCCCTCTACCGAAGAGGAAAGCTGATGATCGACAAGGCCCACCGCCTGGATCCCTCCGATCCCGACATAGACCGCTACTGGATCGACACGTTGCCTCTGGCGGATCGCATCAAGGCGATACAAGAGTATCTCGCCCAGGATTCGCCCGAGGATCAAGAAGGCCGCGCAGCGCTCGAGCGTCAGTTGGGACTCCTGCTGAGCATGCCTCCCAGCTCGGCGCATGCATGCCGAATGACCTCCCCGGTGAGCTCGACGGAAATCAACCTCAGACAGCTCCTCATCGACTCGAGTCATCTCCGAGGCTACGGACTTGAAGTGAAGATCAATGGCGTCTCCGCACGCTTGATGCTCGACACGGGTGCGGGCGGCATTCTTATCGATCGCAAGATTGCGGAAAAGGCGGGCATCCCAGAAATCGCGCAAAGGGCGGTCCGCGGAATCGGCGACCAAGGGCCGGTCGCAGGCTATGTGGGTACTGCCGCCTCGGTTCGAATCGGGGACCTTGCCTTCGCGGATTGCAACATACGAGTGGCTGAGAGGAACTCGGTCGCCGGAGAGGAAGGTCTGATCGGCGGCGATGTGTTCGCGCATTTCCTGGTAGACATCGACGCCCCCGACGGGAAATTCCGCCTGAGCGAGCTGCTCCCGAGGCCGGATGAACCCTCTGCCGAACCGACCCTGGATTCCGGTGCGAATCCGGCGGTGAGTTTCCACGACCGCTACATCGCACCGGAAATGCGAAACTATTCCAGGGTATTTCGTTTCGGGCACATGCTGCTGATTCCCACCAAACTGAACGATTCGGCGTACAAACTCTTCCTCATCGACACCGGAAGCCTTACGAACGCCGTCTCTCCCGACGCCGCGCGAGAAGTCACAAAAGTCTCGGGGGATTCCGAGACCGAGGTCAAAGGACTGAACGGCAGCGTGAAGAATGTGTTTCGCGGAAACGACCTGACGCTGACCTTCGGAAATCTCCGCCAGAGGAATCTCGACATTATCGCCTTCGATACCAAGTCGATGAGTGACTCGGCCGGGGTGGAGGTGTCTGGGATTTTGGGCTTCACCCTGCTGCGAATGCTCGATATGAAGATTGACTACCGAGACGGCCTGGTGGCCTTCGGGTTCGACCCCAGTCGCTGGGGCGGTTTCTAAACGAGCGGCGGTTCGTAGATGTAGGCCAGGCCGTCGGCGGTCATGGCGTAGGCCTTTAAGCCATCGAGCGACCAGCACAAGTCCACCAGCCCCTCGGCAGCATACTCGTCGTCGACCGAGAGCGTCTCGAGATTCGCCAGGAACAGGCGGCCTTTGGCGGAATTTTTCAGCCAGGAACTGAAGCACAGGCATAGCGGCAAGTGCGGATGGCAAGCGACCAGCTCCGCGCCAAACGGCAGTGGTTCGCTCGCCGGCAAGTCCGAGCTGAGACGATAGGCCTGCCCGCCCGAGCAATAGATGAGATTCCGGCTATCGGAGGTCCAGGCCAATCCGGTGATGTGGCCCTGCGCCCCAAACACGCGCAGCCGCTGCAGCGTAGGCACATCGAGCACGACGATCGAGTCGTCGGCCCACTCTCCTTCCAGTTCAACGACGCTGGCCAGAGCGCTCTCGTCAGGGCTAAAGGCGATCGCCCCGAAGCCAGCAAACGCACCTTCATCGCCCGATTCGGAATCGAGCTGCGGCCGGCCCATCCACTCCTCGAACGAGCGCATTCCGCCCACTTCGCTGAGTGGCGGGTCCGCGAAGCGAAGGTCTGCTGCTTCCCACAGACGCACGCGCGCGTCGGCTCCACCTGCGCAGGCGAACGCAAAGTATCGGCCGGACTCGGACCACGCAAGAGAGTGCGGAAACTTCGAAAACTGTCCGAACGTGCCGAGCGAACTCTTCTGGTAAAGATCGAACGCGTGCAGGCGGTCCCCCCAGGCTTGCCAGGCTACAGTCAAATGGCGGCCGCTGGATGACCATGCAAACGCCGCCGGCAACCCCACGGCTGAAGCCGGCGGTTCGCCGGGAGCACAGAGCGCCATGGTGGGCGTTCCGAGCTCGACATCGTAGAGTGCGATGCGCTCGGTTCCCGTGCGGACCACAGGCGACGACGCGCAAAGCTGGCCCGCGGGTGAAATCGCGAGGTGCGTCGCGTGGCCGCTAAAAACCTTTTGGATCAGCCAATTGGAATCGCGCGTAAGATCGCGAAGCCCGCGCGCAACCAATGCCGCCGAGCGCCGGGTCAACGCGTGGGACGATGCCGGGACGATCTGTTCGGTCGAGTGTGGATTGCGCGGCGGCATCAACGAAGGCACGTCTGGTTTTCCAGCCGGCGCTTCGCCGCGGCGATCTGCTCGTCCACCTTGGCGATCATCTGCTGGAGAATGTCATGGCCGCTCTTTTCGGCTTCCTCGACGCGCAGCTTGAGTTGATGAAGTTCCGAGCGCAACAGCTCCTGCATCTCGGCTTCGATTTCCCCAAGCCTGCTGCGCGCCTGGCTGACACGCCGGATCACACGAATGAGTTCGGCGCCGGGCCCTTCCCCGGCGACGGCCTCGGGACTGTGCTCGTACTCGGTCAGAATCTTCAGCAGGCGCTGCTGGTCGCCGCGCTCGTAGGCGCCATTGGCTTCGGCCATCAAATTCTGGCGCCTCACGCGGTCGCTGCGGTCCGAGGTGAGGTCGGGATGAATGCGCTTGGCGACATCGCGGAACAGACGTTTCATCTCCGGCGTGGCCGTAAAGGCGCGAGGCGGGTGCGGAGACCGCTCGCCCGCAGCAGATTTTGTTTCCTCAGCCCGGGCGCGGGCCTCGCGGGCAGCGCGCTGGGCGCGTTCGTTGCCGGGTTGTTCGACCGCCAAACGCTCAGCGAGGCGGGCGCGCCATTCGTCCAATTCGGCGTAGCGCGAGCCGAGGAAATGCAGGTACTGGCGCTCGAACCCAGCTAGTTCGGCCCGCAGATTCGCAAACCGCAACTCGCGATCAGCCAGTTCGACCTCGAGGGCGGCTTGTTCTTCGAGCTTACGGGCAAGCTCTTGGTCCTCAGGCTTGGGAGGAACACTTGTAGCTCTGCTCATTGACGGGCCAGCCGACCGATTGGCGACCGCCGGCGGATTCCCCGCTTGGGCGCCATGGTGGTCGCCTCTGGGAGCTCGTCGGTTTGCCAAACCAAGCGACCGAACCAAATCCCAACGGACTGCATCCAGGGCTCGTTGTTAAATTCTACGACGCGGGCAAGAGCGCTCGGTCGCTGTTGGCGATTCGGTTTCCAGAACCGAATACAGCTGTGGCCGGGGGTCGTTTTCCTTCGAACCGGAGCACCGACAGAGCTAGAATCGGACTGGATTGCCAAAGGAGGCTAGGTGCCGGAAACCCCCGAGCAGTACCGCCAACGAATGTTCGCCCTGATCGATGGGAAGAATCCGCTGAAGCTGCTGGCTGCGGCGCCCGCGCGGCTCGCCAAGCTCTTGAAGGACGTGTCGGCCGCCCAGGCACGCAAGCGCCCCGCGCCGGAAAAGTGGTCGGTCGGGGAAATTGTCACGCATCTTGCGGACACTGAGGTGGCGGTCGGATATCGAATTCGCGCCATCGCCGGCCAGCCGGGGACACCAATCATCGGCTTTGACCAGGACGCATGGGTGACCGCCCTGCATTACGACCAGCGCGAGATGAAGAAATCCTTGGCACAATATCGAGCCGTTCGCGAGGCCAATGTCGCGGTGCTCAAGCGATTGACGCCCGAACAATGGAAGAGCTATGGCAACCACAGCGAACGCGGACAGGAAACTCTGGAGACCGTAGTCAAGATGCTCGCCGGACACGATCTCAATCACTCGAAGCAGATCGAGCGGATTTTATCGGCGAAGAAATAGCGAGCGTCTGTTCGGACGTCACCAGATCCGGCAGCGCTCGGCTTCAGGCCGAACCATCTTCGAACCCGGCGGGCAGCCAAATGCTTTGGCGAAGGCAGGCGTATTGGCAAGCGGCCCGTTGGTGCGAAACTGATCGAGCGGGTGGGTGTTCGTTTTTGCCATCAGGCGGGCGTACTCCGGCCGGATGTTTTCTTCCCAAATCTGTCCCCAGCCGAGAAAGAAACGCTGCTCGGGGGTGAAGCCGTCGATCGAGGGCGCATTGGCCTTGCCTTCCGGCGTTTTTTCAAACGCGGCATGCGCGATGGTCAGACCGCCCAGATCGGCGATGCTTTCTCCCTCTTCCAGCTTGCCGTTGCCGCGCAAGCCCGGTTCGATTTCATATGCGCTGAACTGGTTGGCGATGCATTCGCCGCGGGCCTGGAAATTCTTGAGATCCTCAGGCGTCCACCAGTTGTGCAGGTTGCCGTTGCCGTCGAATTTCGCGCCTTGGTCATCGAAGCCGTGGGTCATCTCGTGCCCGATGACCGAGCCGATCCCGCCATAGTTAATGGCATCGTCCGCCTGGGGATTGAAAAACGGAGGCTGCAGAATCCCGGCAGGAAAAACGATCTCGTTCAAGGGAGCGGAGTAATATGCATTCACCGTGGGGGGAGTCATGCGCCATTCCGTCTTGTCCACGGGCTTGCCGATCTTCTGGACATCTCGGGCAAATTCGAATTCCTCCCCGCCGATCAGGTTTTCGACGTAGGGGCCGCGACCGACCTTGTAGTTAGAATAGTCGCGCCACTTCTCCGGGTAGCCGATCTGGAGGGTCATCATCGAGAGCTTTTCGACAGCCTGCTGGCGAGTAGCCGGGCTCATCCAATCGAGGGTTTCGAGATCGTCGCGCAGAGCCCCCCTGATATTGTTGACCATTTCGACTGCGCGAGACTTGGCCTCGGGCGGAAAGTAGCGCTGAACGTAGTACTGGCCCAGCGCCTCGCCTAACTCGCCGTCGGTGGCCTCCACGCAGCGCTGCCAGCGGGGCAGCAGCTCCTTCGACCCGGTCAACTGCCGTCCATAGAAATCGAAATTCTCGTCGACAAACTTCTTGGGCAGGCTGCCTGCAACGGAATGGATCAAATGCCAGCGAAGATAGGTTTTCCAATCGGCAAGCGAAACCGCAGCGATCGATTGATCCATCTGCTTGAAAAAGTCGATTTGGCCCACGTCCAGCTTTTCGAGGCTGGGCACGCCGACATCGGCGAAATACTCCTTCCAGGAGAGGTGAGGGGTGAGAGCGTCGAGCTGCGCGACTGACATGGGGTGATAGTTCGTCTCCGGATCGCGCAGTTCTTCACGCTTTTTCGAGGCTTTGGCGAGTGTGGTCTCAACCTCGAGCACCGTCTTGGCCTCCGCGGCGGCCTGATCTTCGCCCTCGCCCATCAGTTGAAACATATGGGTGACGTGTTGGACGTAAGCGGTGCGAAGCTGCTTGGAACGCTCGTCATCATCGAGGTAATACTGCCGGTCCGGCAAGCCCAGGCCGCCTTGTACGGCGCCGGCGATCACTTGCGTGCTGTCCTTCAAATCCTGTTCGGAGCCAAACTCGAAGACTGCGTTGACGCCCGCTTGCTGCAGGTGCGCGATTTCATCTTCGAGGCCGGCAGTCGTCTGGATCTCCTCAATTGGTCGCAACAGAGGTTCAAGGGGCTTGAGGCCGGCCGACTCAACCTGGGCTTCATCCATACAGCTCGCATAAAAGTCGCCGATCTTCTGCCAGTTCGATCCGGGCTGGGCGGACTTGTCTCGGGCGGCCTCTTCGAGAATCTCGCGAAGCGCCTGCTGGTTGTGATCGTGGAGCTTGTTGAACGAAGCCCAGGAGGGCCAATAGGCGGGAATCGGATTGTTCTTCATCCAGCCGCCAGCGACAAACTGATAGAAGTTGTCGCAGGGCGAAACCGACCGGTCGAGATTCGCTAGATGGAAGCCGTGAGCCGCGCTCTCCTGATCGGCTCGAGGCGAGCCTCCGCCGTCCCGCGTTTGAGCGAATACGGCGCAGCCACCGGCCGATCCCAGCCAGAAAGCATCTCGGAGGCGCACATCGGATGATTGGGACCACAGCGTCAGCGGATAGACGAGGCTCACGGCAAAAACGAGCGAAACAGCCAAGCGTCGTATCATTGCAGGGTTCCTCGCGCAAGTAGGGCGCATCGAGGGATGGATGGCCTGACAGAGCTTCCCCGGCATCGGCAGTCCGCCACTCTTCGCATCGCTATTCTCCTTAGGGATCCAAGCACTGTCAATCAACCCACCATATCGCTACCGAGACTGTGAGCCGCGTCAACGGGATCACCTGCGGTAGACTAGTGCCGCCCCAACGGGAGTCTCTGTGCTTGATCCGCGCACCGAATATGGCCGACGCCTGCAATCGCACGTCCAGACGATTGCGAGACGAGAGCGCCAGCACCTCCTGATCGGGAACTGGAAGCTCGGGACCGTCGCTGCCTTCCTGCTGCTCATCTGGCTACGGTATGGCAGGCACGCCATTTCGGCGCCCTGGCTTCTCGCTCCTGTGCTGGCCTACACGGCTCTGTCGGTCGTGCACGAATATGCGATTCGCGCCAGGACTCACGCGCAAACAGCCGCCGCCTTTTACCGGGCCGGATTCGCACGCATGCAGGATCGCTGGAGCGGCACGGGCGCTACGGGCGAGAGGTTTCGGGACCCGAAACACGTCTATGCCGACGATCTCGATCTATTCGGAACCGGCTGCTTGTTCCAGCTTCTGTCAACCGCAAGGCTGCCGATGGGAGAAAACCGCCTGGCGGAATGGCTGCTGAAGCCTTCTCGGGCGCGCGAAGTGGTCGAGCGGCAGGGCTTGGTCCGAGAACTGCGGGAAAGACTCGACCTTCGCGAGGACCTGGCCGTTACCGGAGAGGATCTGCGGGTTCGGCTGAATCCCGAATCGCTCATCAGGTGGTCGGAGGCCTCCCCCGTGCTGGCCAGCACGAGGTGGCGAGCCCTGGCTATGGTGCTTTCGTTCGCGGCAGCGGCCACCTTCGCCTATGCCGTCGACTCCTGGCACTACTGGCCTCTGGTGGGCGTGTTAATCGTCGAAGCGGCACTGCTCGTGCACTTTCGCCGGCAAGCAGAAGCGGTGGTCTCCGCCATCAGCTGCAATGCCGAAGGGCTCTTGCTGTTTGCCGAGATCGTAGAACGATTAGAGGAAGAGACTTTCCAATCGCCGCGGCTCGAGAGACTCGTCGCAGCATTCACCGAAGGCGACGAAAAGACTTCCCGAGCGATCCGACGTTTCGCCCGCATCGTCAGCTGGATCGACGGCCGCGAGAGCCTCGTGGCAAAAATCCTGAATCTGCCGATGCTCTATACCCTGCAAACAGCACTGGCCGCAGAGGCGTGGCGCAAGCGCCACGGACACCAGATGCGTGTGTGGGTCGATGTGGTCGGGGAAATCGAAGCGCTCCTTTCGCTCGCCGCCTATGCCTTTGAACATCCCGCCGATCCTTTCCCTGAAATCGATGCGGCGGACAAGTCTGGTGCCCTGTTCGACGGCGCCGAACTCGGTCATCCGCTCATCCCCCATTCCTCGTGCGTGCGCAACGATGTCTGTTTGGACGCAAACACCCGCGTGCTCATCGTGAGCGGCTCGAACATGTCGGGGAAAAGCACGCTGTTGCGAACCGTCGGCGTCAACATCGTGCTGGCAATGGCCGGGGGACCGATTCGCGGGAAATCGCTGCGGATGAGCCCGCTCTTGCTAGGCACCCGATTGCGGAGCATCGATTCGCTCCAGGAAGGACGCTCCACTTTCTATACCGAACTGCTCCGCATCCGACAAGTATTCGAGCTGCTCTCCATGCAAAATGCCACCCTGTTCCTTTTTGACGAGCTGCTCGATGGAACCAATTCGCACGACCGGCGAATCGGAGCCGAAAATCTGGTGCGGGCGTTCCTGGAGAGGAACGCGATTGGAATCGTGACCACGCACGATCTGGCGCTGGCCGAGATGGCGCAATCGCTGGGTAGCACGGTGCGCAATGCGCATTTCGAAGACCAGGTCCAAGACGGGCAGATGCGATTCGATTACAAATTGCGCCCGGGCGTGGTGACCAAAAGCAACGCGCTCAAACTAATGAGGCTGGTGGGATTAACGGTATGAACCGGGAACAACGGAAAAAGCATCCTGCATAAGCTCGACTGCGAAATTTCCAGCGCCTGAAAGCCGCCAGGCACCAAGAGAAAACTGTCGCCCGAGCAGGACAGAAAGTGGGTGATCGCCGAAGCGCGCCTGCGATCGCAGGCGTGCGGCCAGGCCGACTATTCCACGTTGTCGATCTGGGCTCGCTGCAGCCGATCGGAATAATCCACGTAGATGGTCTTCCACTCGGAATAAAACTCTAGAGCAGCAAGGCCCGCTTCGCGGTGGCCATTGCCGGTGTCTTTGATCCCGCCAAACGGCAGGTGCGTTTCAGCGCCGATGGTGGGAGCGTTGACGTACACGATTCCGGTCTCAAGATCTCGCTGCGCGCGGAAGGCACTGTTCACGTCGTGGGTGTAGATCGACGCCGATAGGCCGTAACGGACGCCGTTGGCGATCTCCATTGCTTCCTGGAAGCTGTCGAAGGGAATGACGGCGACGATCGGTCCAAAGATTTCCTCCTGGCAGATGCGCATCTTTGGATCGCAGTCGATGAAAACCGTAGGCTCGTGGAACCAGCCGCGCGCGTGCGAGCCGGTTTCCAGGCGATGGCCGCCGGTCTCGAGCTTTGCTCCTTCGGACTTGCCGATTTCGACGTAATTCATCACTGTTTTGAGCTGCTGCTCGTTGATCGAGGGACCCATCTGCGTAGCTGGATCCAGACCGTCGCCCACCTTCAATTTCTTGGCCTGCTCGACGAAGCGCTCCACGAAGTCGTGGTACACCTTTTTGTGAACCGCCACGCGGCTGGCGGCCGTACAACGCTGGCCTGTGGTGCCAAATCCGCCCCAGACGGCGCCATCGACGGCCAACTCGAGATTGGCATCGTCCATCACGATGATGATGTTCTTGCCGCCCATTTCCAGATGGCACTTTTTAAACGTCGGGGCACAGGCTCGGCTTACCATGCGCCCGACTTCGGTCGAGCCAGTGAAGCTGACTAGGTTCACGCCCGGATCGTCGAGAATGGGCGCACCCGCTTGCGGGCCGTCGCCGAAGACGACGTTGAGCACCCCGGGCGGCAGGCCCGCTTCTTCGAGGGCTTGGGCAAGATTGTAGGTGGAAAGCGGCGTATCTTCGGCAGGCTTGAGCACGACGGTATTGCCGCAGACCAGCGCAGGCATCACCTTCCAGGACGGAATCGCCATCGGAAAATTCCACGGAGTGATCATCCCGGCGACGCCGACCGGGGCGCGCACAGCCATCGCGAACTTGTTTGGCAACTCAGAAGGCGCGACGTGGCCGAACTGGCGGCGTCCCTCGCCGGCCATCAGATAGGTCATGTCGATCGCTTCTTGCACGTCGCCGCGCGCCTCTTCGAGAATCTTGCCCATTTCGCGGGTCATGTCACGTGCATAGTCTTCCTTGCGCTCCACTAAAATCTGGGCCGCACGAAAGAGGATTTCGGCGCGCTTGGGGGCAGGAACCAGCCGCCACTTCTGGAAGGCAGTCTGCGCCGAACCGATCGCGTCGCGAACATCTTCGGCCGTCGAGGCGGGGAACATGCCGACAAGCTCGTCGGTGTGAGCGGGATTGCGATTCTCGATGGCCTTGCCCCCGCGCGCTTCGACCCACGCGCCATCGATGTAGTTCTTGAATACTGTGGGAGCAAACACGGTGGCCATGAGCACCTCCCCTGCGAACGAAAAATTAGATGCAGCCGGCTTTCGGGCGATTCGCCGCAGCGACCAAGGGCCGAGGGCATTATATTCGCCTAGTCAAGACGCACTGGAAAGCATTTAAGCATTTGGAAAACCGTGAAGACATTGGAGGTATCGAAGAATTTGGAAATACGTCTTTCTGCCGGGCTCGACAAGAATAATTCTTTCGGAAGAACGAGGCGAAAATAGGACACTGCCAACGCGAGCTATTTCTCGGCAGACTTAGGATCGGGCGGGACGGCTGCGCCGGGCGCCTTTGAAGCGTCGGCCGGTGACGTCGGCTGCGAATTCGAGGTGGATGGCGTTGAGCAGCAGGTTGTCGACGGGGCCGAAGCAGGAGCAGAGCTTCCGGGAGCCGAACAGCAGGCTGGTACTACCGGTTTCGGTGCGCCTACCCCAGCAATATCTGAACCAAGGCCAAGTTTTTGCAGTGTCGGGGCGTCGAGCTTTCCGCTGGACTCGAGGCCATTTGCGGACTGGAATTTCTCGAGCGCGACTACTGTGCTGGAATCAAGCTTGCCGCTCGGCTCTCCCTGGTAGTAGCCCTCGCGCGCCAGAGCAGACTGAATCTCCGAAATGCGGTCCGACGTCGGTGCTTTCTGACCAGGCGGCTGACGCTTCGCCGAATGCCTGTGCCGGTGTGTGGTGGTCTTCTTTTGAGTGGAAGTCGAAGGCGAGGACGATGTGCTCGACTGGCTCGCGCGTGCGGTTCCGACACTGCCTGCTCCCAGAAGGCAAGTGAGCGAGAAACACGCGGTAAGGGTCCGCCCTGTCATGGAACGCATCATACGACTGGAGGCTAAGTCGGCTGCGTTTGTCACCTATGAAACGCCCGTTCTGCAATTATCCCCATTCTTCAGGACGACTCAAGCGGGCCAGGCCGGGGAGGCGCCTATCTGGCAACCTCTGCTGTTGCCTCACGTCAACCGGCTACCGGCTCCTCATACCGAGCCGCTGCATTTGGTCTTGTGTCGAGTCGATCTGATCTTCCAAACTGCTCTGCCGCTCATAGAGGTCCTGCAAAAGATTGGTGGTCATGTTGCCGCCCCAGCGAGAATCGGGCTGAAGCAGCGTCTCGCGATGAGCTTGGGCATCCTCGTGCATGCCGGCAAGGGTCAACTGCGTTTGAGCGAGCTGGCCGGTAAGATGTTCGTAGCGTTCGGCGAGCCGCCCTTCCTGCTGCCGCGGGCTCAGCGGAACCTCCGCACTCACGAGCCCACGCCCCTCGACCAGAACCCCTGGCGGCATGTCATTCACTCGGGCGATATCGGCAAGGTTGTCAAGCTCTTGGAGGATTTCCAGACGACGGGCCTCCAGATCGGCAATGCGGTTATCGGTGGTAATCCCATGGCATGGCGCAACGACGTTGAGACCGGTGGGCAGGCCGGTACGCGTCTGGCGGAAATGAAGCAATTGGTCTTCCTGTTCCGAGACGCTCGACAGCTGGTCATCGAGCGCAGCCAGCTGCTGGGCGTACCAGCGGGGATCCTTTTTGGGCGGAAGGACGGGAGCAGACTCCAGATTTACGACCAGGGCCGGGGGCGCGGCGTTCGGCGGCCCGGGCTCGTCGGCCGGCTTCACGCGCGGGCCCAGCGCTTCGAGATCTTCGTTGGTCCACACTTTTATGGTCTTCGTCTCACCCTGGGGCTTTGGCGATGCCGCTCCATGGGCGCCACTGGCGCAGACAACGGTTGGAATCAACACCAGCAGCATCGGAGAAAAGAGGATCTGACGCGGAATTCGCATGGCCATGACTCCTCGACTAGGGTTCGCTTTGCGGGGAGATCGAGAGTATGGCATGGCCCGGGCGAAGCTGGCAAGCATCGCGCCATCCGCCATTCGCTGCGGGCCATTGGGCTGAGAATTGTGGACAGAGAGCTCAGCTACGGGACGCTCTTTGCAACTCGCTTGATCATCTGCTAGGGCTTTGCGGGCACGGTGCCAGCCAGGAACAGTGTCAGCACTCGGTCGGCATCGGAATGACGCGCGATCCGGAACAGCACGTCGTCGCCGGGCTTCAGGTGGCCCATCTGCGTGTGGTAGTCAGCCATCGAGTTGATCGGGATGTGGTTGATCTCCACGATGACGTCGCCGCGTATGAACCCCACGTCCTCTGCGAAACTGGCGGGATCGACCTCGGTTACGACGGCACCGGTCAGCTTCGAGACTCCCAGCTTGCGCGCGAGATCGGGAGTGAGTTCCTCGGCGTGCAATCCGAACTGGCTGGGCTCTTCCGGCCGGTCCGGCTGGCCGGCGTTAGCCTGCGCGGACTGGGGGAATATCTTGGCGCGATCGGCGACCGTTAGCGTGACTTCCTTCTCTTGCTTGTTGCGGATGTAATGCAGGTCGACGGACTGGCCGATGGATGTCTGCGCGATGGGATTTACAAGGTCCGCGCCGGTGTGCACGGGACGTCCGTTGACCTCGGTAATGACGTCGCCTGCCTGCAAGCCCGCCTTATCTGCAGGGCTGCCCGGCTCAACGGCTTCGATAACGATCCCGTAAGGGGCACCGAGCTCCTTCATCAAGACCGGATTGTTGCTGTTCTCTTCCTGAAAGGTGACGCCAATCGAGCCGCGGACCACTTTTCCGGTCGTGATCAGCTGGTTGTAAACCGAGATCGCGGCGTTCGAGGGCAGCGCAAATCCGACGCCTTCGAATCCCCGGCTGCCCGTATAAATCGCGGTATTGATGCCGATGACCTCGCCCGCCATGCTGACCAGCGGTCCGCCGGAGTTGCCGGGATTGATGGCGGCGTCAGTTTGAATAAAGCGCTGGAATTGACGTCCGACGTTGGTGCGGTCCTTGGCGCTAACGATGCCAGCGGTTACGGTCGAGTTCAACCCGAATGGGCTGCCAAAAGCGAGAACCCAATCGCCGACTTGGACGCCGTCGGAATTGCCGAGCTTGGCGACTGGCAGATCACGGGCTGCGTCGATTTTAACCACCGCGAGATCGGTATCTTTGTCCGTGCCGATGACCCGAGCACTGTAATGAGTGCCGTCGCCATCGAGAGCGACCTGGATTTTCGTTGCGTCCTCGATGACGTGATCGTTGGTGAGGATGAACCCTCTTTTGTCTACGATGACGCCGGAGCCGAGGCTGCGCTCGGCGTCAGGCGCGTCATCGGGTGAGTCAAAGAAGCGATCAAAAAAATCCTGAAAGGGATCGTTTTCGCCGCCGCGAGGATTCTTGCTGCTGCCCTTCGGCTTCTCAATGACCTGAGTCGTCGAGATATTCACCACGGCGGGACCGAGGTTTTTGCTAATTGCCGCGAAGGTGCTTGAGAGGCTGACCGGGTCGGGTACGACGAGCAGCGAAGCGCCGTTGGAGCCTTGGGCATGAGTCGCCAGAGCGCGGCCAGAAATCATGCTGCCAATCAGGATGCCAATGCAGAGGGTAATCGTCGCAAGCAGGGACGCGAACGCTTTTCGATGCCTTACCCAGCTCCACAGCTCGCGAAATTGGACTCCCATGCTGGCGCTCCTTTATTCGGTCCCCAGAAAGATTTTCTAAGTATAGCATCCCTTGCTAGGACGCAAGGCCCGCTTGCCATTGCCATTTGCCGTGCCCGCAATGCCGACTCTCGAGCCCGCACTGATTAGTTTGCAAAACTGGAAACCTCGGCCATCCTCTGGACGAAACACCCGAGCTGGATACCACTGTTGTGGTTCTGGTGCGGCCAGCAAACCTCAGCGGCCTCCCGAGACCCAGCCATATTGCTGGTGCACCACAAGGTTAGGAGCCAAAGCGGCCTGCGAGAGGCCGCCTTGGGCATCGCGAATGCGTTAGAAGTGGAAGGCGATTTCTCCCGTAATGGCTCGCGGGGTGATGTAATGCGTGCCGCTGAACGTCGAAAGAAAGTTGTAGAGTGCGTAATCGTTGGCCAGGTTGATTACGGTGATCTTGGCGCTCCATTTGTATCGGTCACCGTTGAAGAGGTTGTCGTCGCCAATCGCGAGATCGAACAGGTCGTGGGCCGCGACGCGCGGCGGGTGGGTATCGTCTTGTTCGGCGTTGATGCCCGGGACTTTCAAGAGTGTCGATCCCCACTCGCTTGCCGGGCAGTTGAAAGGCAAGGCCACCGTGGGCGTCGCGTGCGCGCCGTTGCACGTGAAGCCAGCCTCAAATTCCTGATCGGCAGTGAGCGGAATCAGGGGCGGGGCTGGCGGGGCTAGCGGAGCTGGCGGGAATGCGATGTTGCTCGCAACTGCAGAGATATTCGGTACGCCGCCGATCGTCACCGATCCTGGGCAAGTGTTGGACGCCAGTATGCCGTAGCACGGCGTCGCACCGGCAACCAGCCCGCTATCGAAACGCCAGTTGAAGCCGACCCACGGACCGCGCTTCCACGGCTGGTATTGGATATGTGTGGTCTGGTTGAACCGCTCGTCGTGATCGATACGGAAAGGCGTGAACTCTCCGGGCACACTCACGACCGGAGTCGCCCCGGCGCCGGCGATTTGGGGAGTGAAGAAGACGGCCGCTACGCTCGACATCACAACGTAGGCGGTGAACCCGTGTACATTGGGCACGCTCGCGCGGAGCGCCCAGCCGGGAATGTTGGAGCTGTGCCACTCGATTGGAAACGTGATCGGCGTGTTGCCCAGCACGCTAAAATCGAAGCCCCTGTGGGTTTCCTTCCAGATGTATTCACCATCGATCACCAAATGCTTGCCGAAGGCCTGCTGCAGGCCGGCATGGACTTCGTTCCGTTCACCCGGCTTGAGAGGTGTCAACGAAAACGAGGTGCATCCCAGCAAGGGATTTAGCACCGCCGAAGCGCAGCCGATACTCGAGAGCACCAGATTTTCATTGAACGGTGTTTCTTGCGTGCGGGCGTAAGAAACGCGAAGGATCGTGTTGCTCTGCTTGATGTTATAGGCAATACCCACCCGAGGCTCGGCCTGATGTGCGATCGTCAGGCCGTTGTAGAGGTCGCCACGCATTCCGACATTGAAGTTCCAGTTCCCTGTCGTGATCGTGTCCTGCAGGTACAAGGCGAGTTCCTTCACGTCCGTATGGCCCAGAAACGCAGACAAAGTTCCGCCTCGGGTAAGGTCGTAGGGTGCGAGCACAGGGTTATACAGGGGGAACTGGGTTGAGGCCGGAGCATCGGGGTTCGCCGGCGTGTTGGGCTGGCAACCGTCAGGCGCACACACACCGGTCGCCGGGGCCGACGCGCACTGCGACGGATCGGTGAAGCCCTCGACGGCTTGAAACGCGCCAATGATCGCCGGGCTTCCCGGCGGAACGTTTACATTAACGAGGTTCGGATTAAAGGTAATACATGGTGCGTTAAAGGTGGGATCGACGATTCCGACGTGATCGTGCTCGGTAAGAAACGTCTGCTGATACTGAACACCGCCTTTGACATTATGGATTCCCTTCACGTAGGAGACGCTGGCGCGGGCGCCGGCATTGGTCAAAAACCGGAGCTGGGAAACTGTCTGTCTCTGCAGGCTCGGTGCGAAATCATCGGAGAACGGATCAGCGCTCGGATAGTAGTTGTACTGATCGTGCCGCACATATAATCCGCCCGTGAGAACGGTGTTTGAATTGATCAAATGCGTCCAGGTCGGTGCCGCATTGAAAGTCCTGATTTGCGAGCGCTGATCGGTGGGGCGGACCAGTTGACCGCAGTACACCGAACTCGTGCAGCCCTCCGCTGCGGTGGGTGCGAGCCCGTCATTGTCGAACGCCATGGTGGTGTTGCCCAACGTAAAGCCGTACCACGCGGTTGCGTCTTCGGCATCGAAGGAGTTTGGCGTCTGGAACCAAGACCGCGAGAAGCCGAGATTCACATGGATCGAATCAGCTTTTGAAAACTGATAATCGACCCGATCAAAAACATTTTCCTCGTTCCCTTTGTCATGCATCACTGTGAATTCCGGCGGATCGAGGAAGCGGCCCGTGTTCAAGCCGTTCGCTGAGATGAAGTTACCCCAACTCTGGCCGCCATAGCCAAAGTTAAATCCGCCGTTCACGGTTCCAAAGGCGCCGTAGTCGGCATACACGTCACCGTGCGGCGTGGTCATGCCCTGTCCCGAGCGTGTCGTTACGTCGATCACGACACTGGTTTTATCGCCATATTCGGCCGGCGGCGCTCCTTCGATCACTTCCAAGGACTGCACGGCGTCGACAGGAATTTGGTTGGAGAAAACCTTGCTCTGCTGGTCTGTGATCGGCTGCCCATCCACGGAAAACGAGTTTTCCGCGTGGTCGCCGAGACCGTGGAAGAGACCGTTCGAGTCCGCGGCGATGCCGGGCGATGCCAGGGTCACCAGCGAGCTGATCGAGGAAGACGCGCTCTCGAGCGGCACTTCTTCAAAGAGGTGGCGATCCACATCAGTGTGCGCGGTCGAGTCATTCTCGAGCAGATCGCCTGCGGCTTCCACAGTGATCGTACTACTGGCGGTACCCAACTGCAGCTTAATCTGCAGTTGCATCGGTACGGTGGATCGCACGTCGATATCCTGGACGTAGGGCGCAAACCCGGTTGCGGTCACGATCATGTGATAGGGATTGAAGGGAACGTTGGGAATGCTGAAATTGCCCATCGCGTCGGCGGTCGTGGCGCGTTCGAACTGGCTCACCGGGTTGTGAATGGTGATGCTGGCACCCGGTATGACGGCGCCCGATGGATCGGTGACCACACCAGCGACGCTGCCTGAATTGCCAACGTTCTGCGCATAAGCCTGGCCAGCGAAAGGCAAGAAAACAGAAATGAACAGCCGACCAAGAACTGCTCTTCGAGATGTCATGTAAATTTCTCTCCCAAATGGAACGTGGCCCGGACCGATGAACTCGGGGCGATGAATGAAAGTCGGCACTCGCAATTCAAACGAGCGGCGAGCGCTGGGAGATCGGTTAAGACCCAGGCGTCTAGGCGGGAGGGGCGCGGGGAATGCAGTGCGTGCAAACTGGCTCCAGGTCGAGCCGAGGTGTTTCCGGCGGCGCAAAGCGCGCGACTGGCACCGGCCGCTGCAAGACCAGCTCGACGGTGGGTTGAAAAACTGCAACCCGCCCGGAGTGGCAGGCCTGACAATTGTCGAATTCCGGGCCGTGCCAGTGGAGCGCCGCGTGAAGGCCGAGCAACCCCACCGCGAGGACGAGGGCGATCGCCAGCAGGCGTCTGCGTGGTCCCTTCAGCATGTCAGTCCATGAGACCTAGAGATCCTACCTTAGATGCGCCGTTTGCGGAAAGTTTGCCTTCCGGGTTTTTCCGATTGAGCAACCCGGAGTCCCTGTCGGGGGGAGTCGACTGAGAGTTGCCGACGCAACCGGCGAGCGTGCCACGCCTGAACCACGCCATCGTCGTCAAGTGAAGTGGGGCAGGAACATTTGAGACACGTTTAAACACGCTTCTTGCTTTCGATGTGCGCCTGGCGCGCCTTCGCCATTTTCTCACAAGCGCAGCCGGCAGTGGCTTGCCGATGGCAAATGGGACGACCAGGTTGGGAAAAAAACGAGCGATCGGAAAACGCGGCCAACCAAACGAGCTTTGGTTCGCTCCTGTGGTTGGTCCAGATTCAAAACATCGGCATGGTGATGTCGCCCCAGAAACTGCGGCGGGGAGGAATCAGAACGCTTTCAACCGCGGGGTCTTCGCCGCCAACATTCGCAATCAGCACGGGAGTCATCTTGGCCGAGAGATCAGTCACGCGAGAAACCGGCAGCTGGGATGCACCAGGTTCATCAACGCGGGAAAAGACTACTTTGTAGTGGTCCTGTGGGGTGCCCATGATGCGGTTCTTGTGGCTAGGATCGACCGACGGCACGGCAAAGCCCGCCCAGGAGGTGAGACGGTGCACGGAGACCTTGCTGAACATGCGGTGGTCGGTCCCCACGTCGGCAAACATGTTGACCATGCCGTAGTCTTGTGGCAGCAAGTGAGCTGTGAACGCCGCGCCGGGCTCGTTTCGAAGCGCCGCTTTGACGCGATCGTCCTCGAGAGCCACAGAGACGACCTGCTCGATCTTGCCGGTCGGCATAGGCCAGATGGCGATCGCCATCAGGTTCTGAGCGGGCAAAATCTCGGTGGCGGCGTGCGCGATGGTGTATCTCCGGGCGGCCACGGCACCCCCCAGAACCAGCGCAATGATTACGGCGCTCGAGATGGCCAAGGCCGCACCGCGGTTTGGCATCCAGCCCAACAACAGGTGGAAGAGCTTGCCACCGGGATTTCCTGGCAGGAACATTCCCGTGCGCTGGCGATAGGCGGCGTACTCGGGATGAGCGGCCTCGACCCGTTTCTCTTCGAAACGGGCAAGAAAATAATAGAGAAACAGCATGCCGAGATAGAGGACCAAAATGATGGTGCGCGGCCAGAGGGTCAGCAGTCCGAATCCTGCAACCGCGAGGCTCAAATAAAACGGGTGGCGGATAAATTTGTACATCCAGGACTGTGCGGCTTTATGCTTCAGCAGTTTCGTGCCGTAGACCTGCACGGCGCAGATCAACGCAGCGAGCAAGCCCAGGCCGAAAGCCCACGAGCCGATCGTCCAGCGCAGGAACTCGAGGATAGGGCTCGTGGTGATCACCGAGTGCGGCAGGAAGAAAGATTCCAGCCACGCCGTGGCGCGCCAGCGGTGCAATCCCTGAAGGGTCGGTGCGTAGAGCGAATACCAATAGAAGGCGAACGGGCTGATCATGATGACCACTTCGATCATCACCAGCCCATAGAGCAACGAAGCCAGCCATTTGAGAGCTCTCTTCATGACGCTCTCCGATTCGTCCGGGCGCCAAGAGCCCGCCTCGGGGCAGAAGCGCCAGACGCAGACTCGCTCCTGTACGCGCCTCTATTAGCACACCAAAAGAGCGAGGGTCAACGAAGGGCGAGCGATTTGTCCGAGGCTCGAGACACAGAGCGCGACGACGGTCGACTCGCCCCTGATTCCACCAACTTCGGCGAAATGGCCCAGCAGGCGAGCGGCACGATCGATTCCGACCGAGGGCATACCGCGCAGGTTTTGGCAAAGATGCGCCTTTTGAGACTCCCTCCTGCTGTATAATCCAAGCGATTTATGCGTGTGTCTGCGGAACTCACATCCCGAGACGAGGAGGTCGCCTCCCGCCCCCGTAAGCATTTTCTCGGCACGGCGCTTTGGGTTGCTGCACTGGCGAACCTGCTGATTCCGGCCCTCTTGTTTTCGGTGACCCAATTTTTCGGCCCCACGGACGTTCGCTACCGCTCCCTGGTGGCGTTGGTCGTGCTGGCCGAGTATGCCATCGCTTTTTTGCTGTTTCTGCTGCATGCCAACGTGGGATTCGCTGCCGGCTACACGTTTGCCACCGCGGCCACTGTGACGTTCGGGTCCGCCGTGTTGGCTTATGTCATCCTGCAGCCCGCCCGGTGGACTTGGGCTGCGTTTCTCACAGAAGCGCTCGTGCTCGGCGGATTCTCTTTTGCGGTCCTATCGAACGTCGTTTTTCTGGTAGCCAGCATCCGATACGCGCGCGCCATTCATCCCCGCCTGCACCTCGGTGGCTTCTCCCTGGGTATCGCTGCCTTCGTCGTTTTGGTCTTTCTGTACATCCGCACCGTCACCTAGCCTCACTTGCGGCGAAGGTGGTTGCCACCACCACGTATCGGGAGTAGAGTTTCTGCGCTTCAGGGGGAGTCTCCAGCCAAGGGAAAAGAGAAAGTCAAGAGAATGAACGTCGATTTCGGCGTTATCGACCATATCGACAGGCAGAACAAGCCGATCTGGGAGACCTATGATAGCCGGCTGAAGCTGCTTCGGCGCTGCGACCAGGCCCGCTTTTACGCCTATCACGTTACCGAGCATCATTTCACGCCGCTCGGTCTGGCGCCTTCCCCCCTGATCTTCTACGCGGCGGCATCGCGCGTCACAGAGAAGATCCGCTTCGGCCCTCTCGTGCTGATCACGACGCTTTACAACCCCCTGCGCCTGGCCGCCGAGATCTGCATGCTCGACCACCTAAGCCATGGCCGGCTCGAAGTCGGCACAGGCCGCGGAATTTCTGGCGTCGAGCTCGGTTTCTTCAACGTCACTGAACAGGAAGCACCGGAGCGATACGCCGAATCGGTGAAGGTGTTGCTGGCAGCGCTGACTCAGGATGTGGTGGACTATCACGGAAAGTATTTTGATTTCACCAACGTTCCCATCGAGCTCAGGCCGCTCCAGAAGCCGCATCCGCCACTGTGGTATGCGACCAACGCGCCGGAAAGCGCTGCCCGCGTAGGCCGCGAGAACATGAATCTGGCGTGCCTGGTGGCCAGCCAGCCAGCGCGCTCGACGATCGATGCCTTCCGGGACTGCTGGAATCGAACGCACCACGGAAAAGGTCTCAAAATGCCGAAAGCGGGCGTGGCGCGGAACCTGTACGTGGGCGAGCGAGACGACCAGGCCCGTGAACGCGGAATGTTTGGAAACAAGGGATTCTACGAAAGCCTCGTCTATCTCTGGCGTAAATACAACGTCACACACTCGACGCTTGAGGACGTGTTGCGCGCAGGCGACTCGACGCTGTTCACCGGAACGCCCCAGACGGTTCGGGCCAGAATCGAGGAGGACTTGGAAGTGAGCGGCGCCGACTATTTTATCGCTCGCTTTGCCTATGGCGACCTCACGCACGAAGAAAGCATGCGCTCGCTTGACCTCTTCATCAGCGAAGTCATGCCGCACTTTCAGAAGTAGCGCCGTCGCTCGGTCCGGGGATTTGCGAACCAATCCAGCCAGGTCAGTCCGCCGTATGAAATTCGACCAGATGCAATTCGGTTTCGGCGATGGCCCCGTGATGATGATAGCTGTAACCGGTGATGCCGATACCGGGCGCGAACTCGAGTTCGGTGTCGTCGGCGTTGGTCAGGTAATCGAGCTCATAGGACAGCTGGCTGCCGGGCGCAATGCCTTTCACGTCGGCGAGCACGGCGGCGTGTGGCGGTCCAACCACCCAACAATATTCGCCGTCTTGTCTTTTCTCCGCCCCCCGATCGCACCCAAATCGCTCTCCGGCCGCCAACGGTAGCTGGAGGAAGCAGTCTTGTTCTCGAGGGAGGTCTTCCAAGGAATAGTTCGGGCTATCCAGTTGGTCAAGGATCGAGGGGTCATCGACGGTTGGAATCAAATAGAACCTGCCGTCGGGTCTCTCGAGAAGAATGGAAAGCTGTGGGTCGACATTCCCATCCGACCAGTTCAAGTCACCGGGAAATCCCCGCACGACTGCGGCGATAAGACCTTGACGCTCGAGCACGCGGACCACGGACATCTTCCACCGGACGTGTGTCACCCTGCCGACCGATGATCCCTCAACCTCCGAGCGCAGGAGCCCCCTATAAACCCAGTACGTGCCCGGTGAGAGGGGAAACGATTGGGCGGCTTCGGCAGATCTCCCGGAGGTGCGGGCGTCGCCGCCAAGCCAGAAGAA
>JASHRC010000162.1 GCA_030037525.1 Candidatus Acidiferrales bacterium
GGCCTCGAATGGCCGATCAGAATCGATTTTATCCGGTTACGGCGTCAGGACGAAGCCGCTGGCGTGGCGGCGGCGATGGCGTGAAGTGGTGGGGTTGCAGCTAGGGGGAGATTTTCTTTAGATTTCCCTTCATGTTCTTTCCTCTACCCGCTGCGGGGGGAGGGGGTTTAATGGCTTTGGAGGTTGTGATGAAAATCGCAACAGCGGCACTATTTGTATCGGCTGCAGTCGGATGTGCAACCCTTGCCTTCGCACAAACCGACAACGATTCCTACCTGTGGCTATCCGACATCCATGGCATGAAGGCGCTGGACTGGGTGACGCAGCAGGACGCCAGGAGCGACGCGGTCCTGAAACACGATCGGGAATTCGATACATTCCAGAGCGAGATCGTGGAATCGCTGGACAGGAAAGACCGCATTCCGGTGCCGGAGCTGCACAAGAGGCTCGTCTACAATTTCTGGCAGGATAAGGAGCACGTGCGCGGACTCTGGCGGCGCGGGAGCGTGGAGGAGTATCGCAAGGCGGAACCGAGCTGGGATGTGCTGCTCGACCTCGATGCGGTGGATGCGGCGCGGCACAAGAACTGGGTATTCCACGGCGCGGACTGTTCGCCCTCGGACAAGCGCTGCCTCGTCAGCCTGTCGCCGGGCGGCGGCGATGCCTCGGAGATCTACGAATACGATCCCGCCGCGCACGATTTCATCGCCGGCGGATTCTCGCTGGCGCTCGCCAAGTCGGATGCTGCCTACATCGACGACGACACGATCCTGTTCGCGACCGACTTCGGTCCCGGCACGCTGACGAAGTCGAGCTATCCGCGCATCGTGAAAATCTGGCATCGCGGCGCATCCATCGAAGCGGCCAAGACCGTGTATGAAGCAGGCCCGACGGACATTTCTGCCGAGCCGATCGTATTTCGCGGGCCTTGGGGCACGCTGCCGCTCGTCCGCCACGGCATCACCTTCTTCACGTCGGAATGGTTTGCGGTGACGCCGGATGGCTCCACCCGCAAGCTCCCCTTGCCTCTGGGCGCGGAACTGCGCGGCGCAAGCGGCGGCGATATCCTCTTCACGCTGCGTGACGACTGGATCCCGCGGGACGGGCGTCAGACATTCCGCCGTGGTTCGCTCGTCGCGTTTGATGCGAAGGGATTCCTTGCCGGAGAGAGGGCGCGCTACGCGCTGCTCTACTTGCCCAGCCTGCACGCCACGGTGTCGAGCGTCACCTGTGGCCGCGACGCGGTCTATGCCTCGATCTTCGACAACATCGCGGGCTCGATCCACGCCTTCCGGCGCAACGCAACCGGAGCGTGGTCCGACACGAAACTGGACCTGCCCGCCGGCGGCTCGACGGACACGGTGAGCGCCGACGACTGGACGCCGGAAGCGTATTTCAGCTTCGAAAGCTTTCTGGTGCCGTCCACGCTCTACGAGGATATGGGCAACGACAAGCCTGCCGCCATCAAGTCACAGCCGCCGTTGTTCGATGCGAGCACCATGACGGCCGATCAGTTCTGGGTGGAATCGGCCGACGGCACGGAGATTCCGTACTTCCTCATCCACCGCAAGGATGCGAAATCGCCCGTTCCCACGATTCTGTACGCTTATGGCGGCTTTCAGCTGTCGAATTTTCCCTGGTACTGGAACGACGGCTACAAGCCGCTAGATGCGGGACAGGCGTGGATTTCGCGCGGCGCCGCCGTCGCCGTCGCAAACATCCGCGGCGGTGGCGAATTCGGCCCGGCTTGGCATGAGGCAGCGCTCAAATATCACCGTCAGCGCGCCTTCGACGATTTCAAGGCGGCGGCAGAAGACCTGATCCATCGCGGCTTTACGGATCCCGCGCACCTCGGCATCGTCGGCGCCTCGAACGGCGGACTGCTGGTGAGCGCCGTCATGGTGCAGCAGCCCGATCTCTTCGGCGCCGTAGTCTGCCAGCGCCCGCTCATCGACATGCTGCGCTACACGCAGTTCGGTGCCGGTGCTTCGTGGGTGGGCGAATACGGCGATCCCGCCGATCCGAAGATGCGCGCCTATATCGAAAAGTACTCGCCGTACCAAAACGTCAAAGCCGGCGTGAAGATGCCGCCGGTTCTCTTCATCACCGAAACCAGCGACGACCGCGTCACGCCCGTCTTCGCGCGCATGATGGCGGCGAAGATGGAAGCGCAGGGCCACGACGTGCTCTTCAACGAAGCGGCGGAAGGCGGCCACGGCCCAGGCTCGACCAATGCTGAGCAGGCGATGTACTGGGCCCTGAGCTACACCTTCTTCGCCCAGAAGCTGAACTTGGGGAAATAGCACTGGGAGCGCCGGCGCCGCGCCGGCACCAAAACGACTTGCAAGCTCGCGGAAGGGACTCGACCCGGAGCGTCGATGAATGCCGTCGAGACGACGCCGCTCCCGGTCTTTATTTCTGCCCCGCCTTCCAGTCGGAGAGCGCCTTCACTGGTTCATCTCCAACTGGGAGGGGCGTACGCTCTATGACGAGACAACGATAAGATGAAGAGTGCGTATCGAGACTTTTTCGCCCTCTGGCAAAACACCGACCCCGACCCCATCCTGAAAGAAGCCAAGAGAGAGTACGCAAAGCTTCAGTAGGTTACGCGGCCTCAGACAATCTTGTTGGTGGTTCGCACGGCACCTTTGCTGATTCCTTGACCAACCGGCAAATACTTACTCTAGATATCTGGTGTTTCTCAGCGACCTGCGTGAGCGACATTCCAGAGCGCCGATCACGGATTAACTGCTCACGGTCGATCTTCAACGGGGCACGTCCAATCCGTCGCCCTTCCAATTTCGCTCGGCGCATTCCAGCTTTGACTCGCTCGACAATCAGATTGTGCTCCAGTTCAGCCATGGCTCCGACGATGACGACTACCGCTCGGCCAAGTGGGCCACCAGTGTCGATGCTTTCGCGCTGGCTGATGAATTCGATGCCAAGGTGATTTAGTTCGTCGAGTACCTCGAGGAAATGGCGCACGCTTCAGGCCACTCTGTCGAACGCCGCAACAAGAACAACATTCTGTTTGCCAGCCAGAGGAAAATCCTACGCAGCGCTCGAAAAACACACCATTCTTAACGTGCAGGTCACCATGAAGCCGAGTTTGATTTTGCCGAGAAAGGAGCAGCAAGGGACCAAGCTGTTGTTTTTCCGGAAGTGGGTCCCTTATGGCTTTAAGAAAAACCAGCGGCGCTTCCAGCAGGCGCTGGCGGGTCACCCAGTTGCCGGTCTGATTCGTCTCTTCAGTCGATGCTACACTAGCCGGTCGTCACATGAACTGTCCGCTTTGCAACACCAGCCTTCCCGCTGGGGTGTCGCGCTGCCCGGCCTGTAGTGCGAGCCTGACATTCGGCGATGACCCGACCGTGGGAACTCGGACTCCTCGCCCTGGTCGTGCTCCGGAAAGCGAACCCAAGAGCAAGCGAAATCCCTCGAGCCACTCCTCTGTTCCGACCGTCGGATATGAAGGGCGTTACGTAGCCGGCACGACGCTCGCCGAACGCTATCGAATCGTCGCGCTGCTCGGGAAGGGCGGCATGGGCGAGGTTTATCGCGCCGAGGATCTTCGGCTCACGCAAAGCGTGGCGCTCAAATTTCTGCCCGATGCCATGCTGGAGGACGAGGCCGCGCGGGCCCGGTTTCATCAGGAGGTGCGGCTGGCCCGCGAGATTGCGCACCCGAACGTCTGTCGGGTTTTTGATGTCGGCGAAGCGGATGGCCGGCTATTCCTGACCATGGAGTATGTGGACGGCGAGGATCTTGCTTCTCTACTCAGGCGTATCGGGCAACTGCCGCAAAGCAAGGGTCTCGACATCGCCCGTCAGTTATGCGCTGGCCTCGCCGCCGCCCACGACCACGGCGTGCTGCACCGCGATCTCAAGCCGGGGAACATCATGCTCGACGGCCGCGGGCGCGTTCGGATCACCGACTTCGGCCTCGCCGCTCTGGGCGACCGCCTTGAGGCCGAGGAAGTCCGCGCCGGCACTCCCTCCTACATGGCGCCCGAGCAGCTTGCCGGCACGGAAGTGACCGTCCGAAGTGATATTTATTCGCTTGGGCTGGTTCTCTACGAGGTTTTCACAGGCAAGCGAGCATTTGACGCGCCCACCTTGCCCGAACTCATGCGTCTGCGCGAGCACGGCTCGCCGACAAGCATTTCCTCCCTTGTGCGTGATATCGATCCGCTCGTCGAGCGCGTCATTCTTCGCTGCCTCGAAAAGGACGCAGCCAAGCGTCCGGCAACAGCGCTGCAGGTCTCGGCGGCACTTCCCGGTGGCGATCCCCTGGCGGCCGCGCTTGCGGCGGGCGAAACACCGTCCCCTGAGATGGTGGCTGCAGCAGGCGAGAAGGAGAGCCTCAGGCCGTGGATTGCCTGGAGCCTTCTGCTGGCCGTTGTGCTTGGACTCGCGGGCGTCGCGTTCTTGGCTGACCAGGCCACTGTTCTGGGCATGGTACCCTTACCCTCCTCGACGGAAGTGTTGGCTGCAAAGGCTCGCGATTTCGTGCGCCAGACCGGCTACCCAGTGCCCCCTGTGGATACCAGCTATGGGATCGGTCTTTGGTCGGGCTATATCAATTACGTTCAAGCGCACGATCAATCAGCCGATCGCTGGAAAAATCTTTCGACCGGGACGCCTCCGGTGATTGCCTTTTGGTACCGGCAAAGCCCGCGATGGCTCGATGTGCGCACGTTCGATTGGACTCCTATGGCCGTCCCCGACGATCCTCCGAACAGCGTGTCGGGCATGTGCCAGGTTTTCTTCGACACCCTCGGACATCTCATCGAGTTCGAGTGCGTGCCCCCGCAATTTCAAAACTCGACAGCTCCCGCTTCGCCCCTCGGTTGGGCCCCCCTGTTTGCTGCTGCCGGGCTGGATCCCAATCTGTTCCAGGCGGTGGCGCCGGAATGGAATGAGCTGCTGGAAGCTGATGTGCGTGCAGCCTGGATGGGCAAATGCCCCGGGCATCCTGAGATTCCCCTGCGCGTCGAGGCGGGCGCTTTTCGCGGATCTCCGGTTTATTTTGAGATGGTCTGGCCTTGGACGAAGCCCAATCGCATGCAGCCCGAGAAGGCCAGCATGTCCGATAGGGTTTCAAACAGCGTCTTGCTCGTGTTCCTTGCGGGGGTTCTGCTGGGCGGCATACAGCTCGCCCGGCGAAATCTTCGCGACGGCCGGGTCGACCGCGCGGGTGCTTTTCGTATTGCTCTTCTGGTTTTTCTGATGACTTGGCTCGCGGTCTGCTTGTTTGCGCATCACGTCCCCAGTTTCCACGAGGTCCTGGTCTTCTGCATAATCACCGGCTGGGCTCTTTTGTTCGGATCGTTCGTCTGGCTGGTCTACGTCGCGCTCGAGCCCCACGTGCGGCGGCGTTGGCCAAACTCGCTGATTTCCTGGACTCGGCTGTTGTCCGGCGAAGTGCGCGACCCCATTGTTGGGCGCGACTTCCTTCTGGGAATCGCGGGAGGAGTTCTCTGGGCTCTTTGCGATCGCGCCGCGTTTCTCGCAGCGAACTGGATGGGACGGACACCCGCAGCCCCGATTCAATCGCTCGACATGATTCAGCTGGGCGGCGGCATCCGCATATTGTTCGCCGATCTGGTCCTCAACATCATGATCTTCATTTTTTTGTCGCTGGCATTCTTCTTCGGCTTCTTCTTGTTGCGGCAGCTCACGCGCCGCGAGTGGTTGGCCGGGGCGCTAATCGTTGTCGTCCTCTCGCTGCCCGGGGCGTTCGGCCCGCATCCGATCATCAGCACTGTCGCAAGCGTTCTGGTGAGCGTCATGGCCATGCTGATCCTGATTCGCTTTGGTCTGCTTGCCCTGGTCGTGACGCTCACATTGCAGAACGTTTTGGAAGCATTTCCGCTCACGGCGCGCCTTTCCGCCTGGTACGCCGAAACGACCCTGTTTGTCTTTTCCGTTCTGCTGGCGATCGCGATTTTTGCCTTTCGCTTCTCAACGGCCGGCAAGTCCCTGTTCGGATCGATCTCGCTCGAGGAATGACCCTCGGGCTACGATTCAAGGCTTCTTCTCGGCCGGGGATCTCCTATTACAAGCTTACCAGGAGCACGTCGATCAGCGGGACAACGTTGGGATCTATGCCTTCCACGCCGTGGTGCCATGAAAATGTCAGAGAAGTCGTGCCAAAAGGCTCGAAATTGAGGAGAAAAGGAGGAACGGCAACTTCAGGGCAAATGGTTTGCTCAGATTTGCTGCAACTTGCTAATTCTTCCGATTTTGGCTCGGCTCCCGCAAAGTCTTGTAATTTTGCGTAGGTCTCAGTTTGAATTTGGTTTACCCCAAAGCGGTCAACCACCTGACAGGTTCGGGCGATTGTCGCAACAAAACGGGTCGTGAGGACTACTTGATCTCTGGGTAATCGAGGTAGTAGCGGTGTAAACCCGCAACGTCCATGCGTCCTTTGCGGATGCGAGCGGCGGTGACTTCTCCCCCACTGCTTCGCGAACTGACCCAAACGGTATCGCCGGCGCGAAAGTCTGAAAGCTTGAGCGGCTGGCCCGAGTCATCTACGAATTTCGTCGAACCGTCCACGCGCATCAGCAGAGTAACTTCCGTCGGATATTTCAAGAGCAGCTGCGATTTCTGCAGGTCGACCGACGCGACGATGAAAAATTGTTCTCCTGCC
>JASHRC010000163.1 GCA_030037525.1 Candidatus Acidiferrales bacterium
GATCCAGTTCCATCGCACGGAAAAAAAGCAGATCATGCCGAACTCGAAGCGCCGCGGCACCGATATAGGCGAAACTCGATGAAACCCGCAAGACGGTTGGGCCCGAACTTCCTTCTGCGTGATTGTCGCCACCTATGCGCGGGCACCTACCCCCGACAGGTCATCGCCGGTACAAGCAGCTTCGGAGGTCGTAGCACGCTGGATTGCTGCTAAGATCGATCCTGACGGATAGGCCGGGCTGACGGAATGGCAGACGTAGTGGACTTAAAATCCACGGGCCGAAAGGCCGTCGGGGTTCAACTCCCCGGCCCGGCACTTGATCACTCGGTTGGCTCCGTTCGCGAGGGTGGTCTCAGGCGCGAAAAATCAGCGTCAGGGTTCCGCTGGCTAAGCCAACCGGGCCGGTAGCGCAAACGTATGTCGCCCGGACCTCACGCGAAACTTCACGAGATTCCGTTCATTTCTGGGGATTCGAATCGGCCTTGGTGGCGACGATGACGGGCGATGGCCCAGGAACGTTCAGCGCTCGTACCTGGCGAAACCCACTGGCTTCGAGCCAGTGCCGATACTCCCCGAACGTAAACGTATCCCCGTTTTCCGTATTGACCAGCATGTTCACGGCGAACAGCAGCGGAAAGGTTGCTTGGCAACGTTCCTCGTCAGGGAGCATATCGGCGATGACCACTTGGCCACCCTTTTTCAGCGCGCGACGGAGGCGTGCAAACAATTTCCGGGTGCCCTCCGCACCTTCCCCATGACAGACGTGTCCCAGGTAAGCCAGATCGAAGGCCGACTCACCGAAATCCGCCTCGCGAAAATCTCCGGGCAGATAGCTGTAGCGATCCTCCATCTTTTCTCGCGCCACGAAGTGCCTTGTGGCTTTCTCGATCACCGTCGGCCAATCCGCCACGGTCACACGCACCTGCGGCGCCCTTTTGGCCAGCGCCAGACTCCACACTCCGGAGCCCGCACCGACATCCAGAACGTGACAAGGCGACGGCGGTTGGCCCTTCCAGAGCTGCCGCGCCACGGCTTCGGCGGCCGGTGTGTTCAAACCGTAGAGTGAGGCGACGAGCTCGGAAAAGAACTCACCTCGGTCGCCCGCCCCTTCGGCTGGGCGCCGGATCTTGCCAGTACGCACAACTTCCGCCAGATGATCCCAGTTGTCCCGCAGCATGCGGCTGTGCAGCGCTAGCCTGCCTGCATAGGTGCGGCTACGCCTTGACAGGTAGCCCGCGGAAAACGGCGTGAGCAGATAACGCTCCTTCTTTTTCGCCAGGTGGCCGCAGCCGGCCAGTGCATTGAGCAGAATTCGCAGTCCCCGCGGCGAACACTTCGTCTCTTGCGACAGTCGCTCTACGGTATCAGCTCCTCGGCTGATCGCTGTGAACAGGTCCAGTTCCACAGCCGCCACCAGCACGGAGGTAATCGCGAACCCAAAGGTCGCCGCAAGAAGCGGCGTTGGGGAAGCCATTGCTTCAATTCCCGTTTTCTTTCCTCTAGCTTTTGTGGTCCTCCCGACTTTCATGTCACCTCCCGGAGGTTTCGGTTTCCTCACAATCTACCACCGAGTGGGCTTCGTTCAATCGTATCGGTCCTCGCACAGCCCAGTCGTCCCAGGCGTACCTGCCGGGGGCCGGAAGGCATTCCGCCACCCGAGCGCCTTCGGTGTAACTTTCATTTGCACAAGGTCTCTGCTGCAAGTTGCACAACAGCTAGTTCGGCGTCGGTCAGAAAGTTTCGGGTGTATTATAGGGTGGCCGATGGAGAAAGAGCGCGCGGAACGGAAGCGCCCCATCACGCGCTGGATTGGCGAAGGAGCCGGATGGCTTCTTGGCCATGTCGTCACCGGGCTCGCCGCTACCCGCATCACCCCCAACATGTTCACCTTTTTCGCGCTGGCCGTGAATTCCTGCGCCGCCGCGCTGTTTGCCATGGGACAGTTGCGTTCGGCGGCCGCCGCCTTGTTCCTCGCGGCCTTCCTCGATATGGCCGACGGCCAGGTCGCTCGGCGCTCGGGACAAGTGACCGCCTTCGGCGCCTTCCTTGATTCGACGCTCGACCGATACTCTGACCTGGGCCTTTACATGGGTCTCGTCGTGCACTACACGCTGATCGGCCGCACGTTTTACATGGTGCTCGCCGCGATCGCCATGGCCAGCTCGTTTATGGTCAGCTATTCGCGAGCGCGCGCCGAGTGCCTGATTTCTTCCTGCAAAGTGGGTTTCATGGAAAGGCCCGAGCGGCTTGTTCTGCTGATGCTCGGCGCCGGTGCGAACCGTATGGCCCAGGCGCTGTGGGTGATCGCAACGATCTCGACGATCACCGTAATTCACCGGGTCGTCTACACATGGCAGGAACTCAAAGCCGGTCGCTCGTTGCCTCAGGCGAGCGCCTAGCGGGCCTTGCGGCTTCAGCGCGCTTCTCTGGACGGAAGCAACCCTACCGTGTGGCCGCTACGCGGGATTCCTCGATTTCCCTCATCGATTGCTCAACCGGCGCGGCCACAATGTCCCGTACTCGTCGTTTGAGATCGTCTAGCGAGCTTCGCTGTACAGTGGATGTATCGATTGTGTCGTGCAGATAGACCGTGATCTTCCCCGGATGAAGTATCCAACTGCCTGTCTGAAAGAATTGGTGCGAGCCGACAATGCTCATGGGCACGATGGGAACCCCGAGCCTTTGGGCAATACTGAAGATGCCCTTTTTGAAATCCTGTACGTGGCCGTCACGCGTCCTCGATCCCTCGGCAAAGCCAATCAGGCTGATGCCGGAGTCGAGCGCCCTTTTGGCACGCCGATTCATGATGTGCAGCCCCTCGCGAGTGGGAGCCTCCGGCACCGGAATATTGCCGAACCGTCCCATCATCCAACCGTAAACGGGAATCTTAAAGTGTGATTGGAGCTCGAATCCGCGCACAAATTGGGGAATCGCAGAATAAATGACGAAGGGATCAAAAATGTTTACATGGTTCGAGATGAAGATACTCGTGCGCCTCGGATCAAACCCCGGCGAGCGCCGAACCTCAAACCCCACTCCCGCTAAACGCAGGATATTCCGAAAAAACAGGCGCTGCGGCCGATCATTCTTTCGCGGATCCACCAGGCACCCAAGGAAAACAAGAATTCCGCCGATCAGGAAGAAATAGGTTCCCGTGATGGCCCACCGCACAGCGGAACGAATCTGCAGCCACAGAGTCCTCATACGATCACATCCAGCGCTGACGGCAGGATTTCCACCGCGCGAATTTGCAGCTGCATGACTTCGCCATCAATGATGACGTTTACGGGTCGTTCGAGATCCAGCTCAATTTTCTGAACGGCAGCCCGCGAGGCCAGCCGGTGCCGAATGTGCGTTCCCGTGAACAGTGTGGGCAACAACCACAGCAGCCGCATCGGTCCAAGCGGAGACCAACGGACATACTCGATCCGCCCGTCGGCCATATCCGCATGGGGAGCCATCATCATGTTTCCGCCGGTGAATTTAGTGTTGCCGAAAGCGAGAAACAGACACGGGCGGCGGTCCCATTCGCCGGTGCCTTCCAGCCGATGCGGAAACGCAGCGTGCTTGAGATCTGCCAGCCGGGCAAACACGCCGAAGACGTATCCCAGCTGGCCCCAGCGCTTGAATTTTCGATTGGCAACCTCGCCTGCTTCAGCCGCAAAGCCCAGGTTCAGCATGTTGATGAAATAAATGTCGCCGCTTGCGTGGCGCACCCGAACGACGTCGCAGCTCCGCCGACGCCCTTCGCCGAGCGCCTCAAGCGTGTGTTCCACGCCGCGCGTGGTGAAATCGCGCAGGAACGAATTGCCGGTGCCGAGCGGCAGGAAACCGAGCGTAGCCCGGCGCTGCCTTTCGCGCTGGGGAAAGATGCCGTTCACGATTTCAAAAGAGGTGCCGTCGCCGCCGACCGCCAGGAAATTGCCATATCCGCGCTGGGAAGCGTCGCGTGCAATGACAGTCGCCTCTCCCGGGTGGGTTGTTTCCACGACTTCGAGATCGATGCCCATCGCGCGCACACGCTCGAGCACCGCGGGCGCGAGTTCGCCGCAGCGCCCGCCCCCTGCGGCGGGGTTGAGAATGGCAAGAAACTTGTCGTTCACGCGTGCAGAGCCGTCCCGCCGGCAACCTGTGGCCCGATGCTCACAGGGGCACCACGGCCTCGCGGCCCAGTTTCTCCCGGATCTGCGCCGCGAGCTCCGTTCTCTTAATTTTCAGCGAGGCAGTGCGGGGAAAATCCTCCTCCCAAATCAAGTAACCGCTCACACGCTTGTAGTTGAGGAGCCTCCGGTTGCGCGAGCCAATCTCGGCGACCAACTCCGTACTAATGTGTTTGTGGGCTTCCGGATGAAGGGCCAACACCAACTGCTCGCCGGTCATTTGGCGCGTGGGCCAAATGTAATTCGCTGCAAATACGCACGCCTCTCTGACCGCCAGGCCTTCGAAAGCGGCCTCGATCTCTTCGGGGTAAACGTTCTTCCCCTCTTCGGTAACCACCATGTTCCTTACTCGACCGAAAAGCTGCAGATGCCCGGCGCCATCGATCCGTCCCAGATCTCCGGTCATCAGCCATCCGTCGACGATGGTATCTCGCGTCATTTCCGGATCGTCGAGGTAATGGGACATCACCGTCTTGCCTCGCACCGCTACCTGCCCAATTCCGTCCGGACCGGGATCGAGGATTTTCACCTGGGCGCCCGGCAACGGCTTGCCCACCGTATCGGCGCGAAACGGCCTCAGATCGTTTACCGTGATCGCCGTCCCTGCCTCCGTGCATCCATACGCATTGGCAACGGGAATGCCCAGGTCGTAAAAGAACTTGAGCGTCGCCGGCTCGGTGAAAGCTCCGCCAACAAACAGCGCCCGCAGCTCCCCGCCGAAAGCCGCATGGACCTGTTTCAGCAGCGCCCGACTGAGTCGCACTCGGGGCCGTCGACGGGTCAGGGCGCGATTGACTGCGATCAGAGCGTTCAAGGCTTTTCGCCGTCCCGGCGACAGCTCCTCGAGCCGCTTCCGTAAATTCTGTTCCAGCGCTTTCAGCACGGCCGGAACCAGAGTCATGTAGGTGATCTTGTAGCGTACGAACGCGTCGCGTATGTATTCGGGCCGAAGCGTCCGCAGGTGAACAACCGTCGCGCCACAGACGAATGGGCCGATGAAGCCGACCATGAAGTCGATCGCGTGATTGGTTGGCAGAATGCTGAGATACCGCACGCCGGGCCAAAACGGATATAACGAGGTCAGGGCAACGCACTGTTCGAGATAATTCTCATGCGTCAGGACGCAGCCCTTAGGCCGCCCGGTCGTCCCCGAGGAATAAACGATACAGGCGGGGTCCTTCCGCTGGCGGGGGACGAATTTCGGCTCGCGCAGGTCGCGAAATTCCTCCCAGCGCTTGGCGCTGGCGAGATCGGCGTTGGGAGGGGCTTCGGTAGTGATCGCCGTTCGCACCGCGAGCGTGGCAAATTCCCGAGATTGGGTGATGGCTCGCCACAAAGGATACTCCGCGACCAGCACCTCGGCTTTGGAATGCGCCAGGAGCGCGATTTGCTCGCGCGCAGACAGCTTGTAATCCAGGGGAACGAGAATTCCGCCGCAAAAGAAAACCGCAAAGGCCGAAATCAGCCATTTTGACTGATTGGTCATGATGATCGCCGCCCGCGAACCTTCGCCAAAGCCGGCCTCCTCGAGCGCGCGGGCCAGTGGCAGAGCGGCCTGCTCAAACTGGCGATAGGTGAGCCGCGCGTTTTCTCGGTCGCGGTCCGCTTCGATGAGACAGATCTCCTCGGGCCAGCGGGCGAGCGCCGCGCGCAGCGCCTCGCCCAAACAGTTGTATTGGGCCAGATCGAGCATTTTTCGCGAAACAGTCACCGGGGCCCACGGAGGGGAGGAACTTTCCCGGGGTGGTTCGACTTTGTGTCCAGACAGCTCAAAGGCGGGATTGTATCCGTTCTGCCAGGGTGCGGAAATCGCTGACGTCCCGAAGCTCATAATCGGGCAGCTCGATATGGAAGTGCCGCTCCAGCCGGGTCAGCAGGTCGAGCGCCTGAAGGCTATTGATGCCAAGCTTTTTAAAGAAATCGTCAGTGGCACTGAGCTGTTCGCGCGGCACGTGGAAATGCGCGGCGGCCAGCTCGAGGATTTCGTTTGTGGTCTCATCCAACGTATTCATGGCTCGCTCTCGTGCCACCTGCCGAGACGCGCCCTTCAGGGCAGATACGGCAGTGCTTCCCTGCTTTCTACGAACTTTTTCAGACTGGCTTCGACCGCCGGCCGCGTGAACAACTGGCAAAACAGTTCGATCTCGCGCCGTAGCTCGTCCCGCGGCAGGGGCTTGATGAACCGTTTCGCAGCAATGGTGGTGCCGCGATCAAACTTTCCAATCTGAGCGGCGGTTGTCCGGGCGACCTCAAGGGCATCGCCCTCGGCCACCACTTGGCTCACGAGTCCGACCGATTGCGCCTTCGTTGCATGAATGCTTCGGCCGGTCAGCAGAAGATCGCGCACCATGGCGTTTCCCACATCGCGCTTGAGGCGGGGGATACCGCCAAATCCGGGGATCAATCCGAGCCGTAACTCGGGAAAGCAAAACCGCGCCATCTTGTCGGCGATGATCAGATCGCAGACCAAGGCCAGCTCGAACCCGCCGCCAAAGGTCACTCCGTGGACGGCGGCAATGGTCACCAGCGGCGCTCGGTCGAGCGCGTCCATCACGCGATGAATGCGTTCGAGAAAATCGCGCACGCCCGCCACCCGCTCGGTCGCGCCAAGAGGCCGAGACCGCTCGTACAACTCGCGCAAATCGGCTCCGGCCGAGAAGCCTTCCCGGCGGGCGCTGGAAACGATCAGCGCATGCGCCTCCGTCTCGAGCGTCTCGAGCGCCGAGGCGAATTTCTCCAGCTCGCCGAGCGTTTCCAACCCGATCTCGTTGCAGGGGGCGCGGTCGAGCAAAAGCTCGATCGCGCCATCTCGAATCTGCCAGGAGAGCGTTTTTCCCCGGAAGCTCTTCACGCCGGCCTCTTCCGGTAGAGGCTTTCGATCTGCGCCGCAAAGCGCGCGGCAATGGCGTCGCGTTTGAGTTTGCCATTGACCGTAAGCAGGCCGCTCTCGATGCTGAACGGCTGCTCGACGATGTGAAAGGCGCGAATCTGTTTGTAATGGGGTGCTGGCGCGTTCACCAGGTCAATCGCCGATTGGACGCGAGCGGCGAACGATCCGTTCGAGCTGTCGGGTGCGCCGGAGGTGACCAGCGCCGCCAGAAAACTCCGCTGGTTGCCCACCAGCATCACTTGCTGCGCCTCGGGCAGTTGCGCGGCAAGGGCATCTTCGATCGGCTCGGGCGCAATGTTATGACCCGAATTCAAGATGATCAGGTTTTTCAATCGCCCGGTGATCCGCCAGTTGCCGCCCACGTCCATCTCTCCCTGGTCTCCGGAATGAAACCATCCGCCCGCCAGAGCCTTGGCTGTTTCTTCCGGCCGCCGCCAATAGCCGGGAAAGACGTTCGGACCGCGAACGAGAATTTCACCGTTTTCGGCCAGTTTCATTGCCATGCCGGGAATGGATGGGCCCACTGTTCCCGGCAGGAAATTCTGCGGATCGTCCATGGTACAGACGGCCGTCGTTTCGGTGAGCCCATAGACCTGCAGCACCGGTATGCCCAGCATCATGAAAAACAGCTGCGTTTCGACCGACAGCGGCGCAGACCCGCAGACCAGCGCCCGCAAGTTGGGTCCGGCAATATTTTCGCGAATGGCCGGAAACATCACGCGATTGGCAAGCCACAGGCACAAGGAACCCACGCGTGTGGACCGGCCTCGCCCTCGCTGCAGGTAGTCGCTTTTCGCGCGCCGAAAGAGGCGAACTGTCACGGCTCCCCGTTTGCCAATCGACTCTTCCACTTTGGCGCGCACGCGCTCGAGCAGTGTGGGCACGTTCAAGAAATAGTCGGGGTCCGCCAGTTTCAACTCATCGGCGAGATGGTTCAGATCGGTGGAAAGGGTTAGAACGCTCGACCGCGTGAGTGCCGTGAGCAGCAGGATCCACGAGGCGGCGAAACAAAACGGCAAATAATGAAAAATCTGATCCGGCCGGCCGGTGCGGCCCATCAGTTGGTCGAGCCGCGCATTGGTACACCTGAGCATGTGATTCACGTTCCCGGCATTGAGGACGACACCTTTCGGCTCGCCCGAAGTCCCCGAGGTGTAGATGATCGTTATCGGGGCGTCGTCTGCGTGGTGAACGACCGGCCGGGAATTTCGCTGTGCTTGCTCAAATACCCGTGCCGTCGGCACCATCTCCGGTCCCTCGCTCCACAATTTCCTGATCTCCGTCAGGAAATTCTCCTCCGACAGGATCAGGCGAGGGGCTGAGTCCTTCATCATTCCGACCAGCTCAGCGGGCGTATGGCGCGCATAGAGCGGTACGGTAACGAGGCCCTCGGCCATGATTGCCAGATCGAGCGCCGCCCATTGGATGGTATTGGGCAGAAGCAGTACGCACCGATCACCCTGGGCGAGCCCGCGTTCCCCTAGAAACGCGCGCGCCTGCCGCACCATGGCCAGAAATTCGGCAGCCGAGACGGAAAGTAATTGCCCGTTTCGTGCTTCCCGCAGCACGGGCGCGCTCCCGGTCCGCTCCAGGCGGTCGACGATGTCCTCGAGAAAGGTCATGCCGCGAGCACTCCCGAGTACCTTTCCAGAAGTCGCTCGAGATTCGGACTGAGCGAGGGCAGATATTCTTTCCAGCCAACCACGCCTTTGCGCACGGGAAACTCCGGGTATTGCCGCGCCACGTGCTCTTCGAAATAGATGCCCATCCGCGCCATGGTCCGAAGATTCCGCGCCACGGTCGGGCCCAGGGCCTCGCGAATGTCATCCTGTTGGGCATCGAGCGTTTCCAGCGCGGCGACGATGTTTTCCGCGAGATGCGGCTCATCGACTGTCATCAACAGGTGCTCGTGTCCGCGCTCGCGCATCAAGTTGCGGATGCGCTCGTCCATGGTTACGCCCGCCGAGGGCACGCCGGCCGGCATGGTCACCACGATCGCGTGAAAGCGCGACGAGAGCAGCCGGTCGGATTGCCGCAAAATGCTGGCGAGCTCATACATATTGAGCTGGTCGGAGGCGAAGATCGGCGCCCCGCCCAGTTTTTCCGCCACACGTTCACAGGCATCGCGGTCCAGCATTTCCATGGCGACCAGCGTTACAAACACCGGCCGCTGCTTCCGGTATTGCGCTACTCCGCTTGCCAGTGCCGCGACATATTGCTCATAGGCCCGTTCCACATCGCGGCCGGAACGATGAAAATAGAGGGTCCGATAATGGCTCTTTTGGTACGCGCCGGCGATCGAATGAGCCGCCCATTTTGCGAGCGAAGGTTTCACCGGCCACCAGAACGGATTGATCGGGCAAACGGCCAAGACTGGCGTCTTTTGATCCCATCCCGCCTCGGTCAGGGCCTTGCGGCCGTATTCGGCAGGCAGCGGCTCGAATGTCCAAGCCGTGTCGGTGCCCAATTCGGTCGCCACGCCCAGCTTGCCCAGCAGAGCAGCCGACTCAAGGTTCCTTGTGATCACGGCTGAGTCTCGGCAATAGCGTTGGCACATTTTCTCAAGCAACCGATCCATCGCGCCCGCCTCAGCCCCATAGCCAATGCTCAGCTTGTTTTGTGCCGAAGCGATTCCGAGCGAGCCGATCATCATCACCGCCAGCGCGTTGGCGAACTTGCTCTTGAACATCGACCCTTCGCAGGCAATCACGCCATGGTGCTCTCGCACCACGCGGTGCAGGAACGGTGGAAAGACATCGGGCAAATGCACCTGCTGAGCGTCCCCGAAATATCCGCGCGTCAGACCGAAATCCTGGGTCATCACGCTCAAGGCAACGTTTTCCGGCCCCAGGACGCGCCGCACCTGCCGCAGAATTTCCTCGACGCGAACATCTGAGCCGGTATTGCGCGTTCCGTTGTACCCCGCAAAAAGCAGCTTCAAAGGCTCGCCGGGTTTCCAGGGCTTTCCGGCGCCGAGCATCCACTGGAGCTTGTTCAGCTCGATGAGCCCGCTCACCCAGGCCTCCAGCACCAAGTCCATCATCGGCGTGAATCCTGCTCTGCCAGAGTCTCCAGATTCCCCGTGCGATGTTCTCGGTCGGTGGGCAGCTCGCGGTACGGGTAGCTGAAGTTGTTCTCACGACTGAATCGCAGCAGGGGATAGCAATAGTGTGAGAAGGGTGCGGGCTTGGCACCCATTTCCGCCACCACGCGCCGATTGTCGAACACCGTATTCCACACCAGGTAGGGCAAAAAGACTTTCAGGAGCATGGCCAGGCCGCCGATTTTTCCTGCGCGACCCGAAAGCGCGTTGATTGCTTTGGCCGAAGGCCCCTCCAGGCTCGGTGCGTAGATCGGTCCGCGCTTGCCTTGTGCCTTTGCCAGCCGATCGGTCAACTGCGCGAACGTTTCCGAGTCGACACCGGAGGAAAGGTGATAGACCTCGTGCGCTGGATTCTCGGCCCGATGCAACCGGGCGATCGCGTCGGCCACATAATCGACCGGCACAATGTCGACTCGGTCGGTCGGGCGGAAAGGGAGAACCGGCAAGCCTGCCAAAAACACAAAGGCCCGCACCATCTCGAACTGGTTCGTCTCCGGCCTGCGGCTGTCTCCTAGCACGATGCTGGGCCGGAAAATCGTCTTGGGCACGTCGGGCAGAAGCTCGTGCACCATGTGCTCGCAGAATTTCTTTGTGCGCGCATAGGGATCGTAGTCGGACCGGTTCCAGTCAATGGCACGGTCTTCTTCAACCACTTCGTTGGCGCGGTGTCCGGCGACCGCCACGGTACTTACATGGCTGAACCTCCCGAAGCCATGGTCGGCGCGTGCGCGCAGGGCCAGCTGAATCACTTCGAGCGTCCCGCGCAAATTCACATTGAGGCAGGTTTTCTCGCTCTTTCGATTGAGCGAAGCCGCGCAGTGAATCGCCGAATTGGTCGAGCGGGCCAGCTGCCGGTACTCATCTTCGGCAAGTCCAAAGCGCTGGCTGGTGAGGTCCCCTCGGAAAACCTGCAGCCGCGAATGAAAGTGGTCGTCGAAGCGCGGGAAATCCATGTGCAACTGGAGCGCGTGCCAAAGCCGCAGGCGCGCCTCCTCCCGATCGCGCGCTCGGACCAGCACATTGAGCGGCTCCGCACCCTGCGCCAGCAGGTTTGAGGCAACATGGGCACCGATGTAGCCGGTGGTTCCCGTCAGGAAGATCGCCACTGTATTTGGGTGTCAGGTACGGTTCAGGGTCAAATTGGCTCGCCGCGTCAGCTCGCCGTCGAAGAGCTTCCCGCCGCCCCCGCGGCGTTCGCCCCGCTATGAGCGCCGAAGGGCACCTTGCGCCGCGGGGCCGTTTCCGGCGAACGTCCCTCGATCAAAGGATAGCACCACTTCCGCAGCGCTGGAATGTGCACGTTGATCCAGTAGTCCCACCAGTCGATCGATCGCGTGTCATACCCGAACGTGGTCCGCTCCCCGGCCGGCAGCGCCGCGCTCAGCCGCTCTATATTCCCGGCCTCAAACACGTGGTCGTTGCGCAATATGAACGGCTCGAACAGATCGATCAGTTTGATGACTCGCTCCAGTTCGCGCTCCTGCCGCGCCAGGGGTGCTTTGACGAAGGGGATCGGCTCGACGGTACGGTTAATCGCCTGCACCAAGATCTTTTGGGCGGGCGCCGAAAGCGTTTCGTAACGGGCCTTCGACACCGGAATGGCATCGAATCTCAGCCGTAGCCGGTGCTGCAAGCCGTTCTGCGAACGGTAAAACTTCCGGTGCCCCAGCCCCGTCAGCTCGATCGAGCGCCGCATGTCGCATGGATTGGCCACCGAAGTCGCCAGGTGGTACATGCGCTCATGCCGCCGTTCAACCAGTGCCGCCGCGATCAGCGTCATTCCGCGGCAGGCCACGTCCACTGGAATCAGGTCAAGGCACTTGCTCGCGTTGGTCGGCAGCTGTCGAAAGAAAGTCCCCAGTAGGTAGGAGAGCGATGCCGACGTGTTGACTCCCTCATTCCAGCCGCGGAACGGCTTCTCGATCGACGACTCCACAATTGACGGCCGCACCACCGCGATCGCCGCGCCGGGGTTTTCTTCGAGAAAATCGCGAATGAACGATTCCGCGAGGCTCTTGGTGAACGTGTAGGTGTTGGGCCAGCCCAGTTCGTTCGCCCGCTGCGTGCCGGCTTCAATCATCGCTTGGCGCATCCAGCGCACGCGATTTTTCCGAATCTGATTCTCCAGGGCCGCACCGCGTAGGTTCTTGGCCCTCCGTTCGAGCGCTTGCTTGCGAAGCGCGCCGGTCACTTCCGCCGATTCGGCCCGAGCTTCGATCTGCCTGGCCCGCTCCTCGAGTGATTCCCATTCCTTCTTCGCGTCGAACCCGGGGATGTTGTGTGGCGTGTAATTGCGTCCAAGCCGTTCCAAAATACGCCCGTCTCGGTGGCCCACGGCATAGCAGGTCGACAGATGCGCAAGCGCGGCGTGATCAGAGGCGCGCAGAAATTCCAGCAGGTAGACCATGGATCGTACATTGGTAGCCAAGGCCACCGGCAGCTCGGGATTGAAATCCGTCAGCCCGGAGCTGTTTACGATCACGTCCAGCGACCGCCCCAGCCGCTCGTGCACATCGGGCGCCATTCCGAGGTGTGGCCTGCTGGCATCTCCTTCGATCACCTCCACGCGCTCGCGCAGGAAATCCGCGAACCCCTCTCCGTGCAGGCGAGCCAGCCGCTCAAAAACAGGAGACTCTTCGACCATCCGCTCGAACCGCTCGATGGCGGTGGCCGTACGGTGGCTGCGAATCAGCAGGTACACGCGTCCGATTTCGGGCAGGTCGGTAAGAAGATTGGCAAGCCACACTTTGCCGATGAACCCTGTGCCGCCAATCAGCAGGACATGTTTCCCGCCGAGCGCGCGCCGAACCGACAGCGGTGCTTGATCGCCTTGCACTTGAAAACGCACGACCGGCACGTCGACCCTCGGCGTCACCCGTTCGGCCGGGCGGATGGTCTGGTCCAGCACCTGGGGCTCGCGTGCAAATCCCAGGTCTCGGAGCAGCTTCTCCCTAGAGACCGTGCCATCAGGCTGCTCGGGGCGCAGCTTGGCAAGCGGCCCGCGCGGCCGGATGACCGGTTCCCGCAGGCGCCCGGTGGCGATGCCTTCGCGGAAATCCAGGCGGTTGGAAACAATTCGCTCGACGCCCAAATATCTGGCAAGGGGCCGCATGATGTGATCGAGGCCTTGGCTGACAAGCACGACACTTGCGCCTGAGGCCATCAGCTCGCGCAGCCTGTCGACTCCACGGGCCTTGAGCCGAGGCTTGAGCTTGTAGTGAAAGAACTCCTCACCCAACAAATCCAGCCGGTCGCGGCTTTCACCCCGTAGCACCGCGTGCATCACCCGCGTCGCAAGCACCCGGTCCGCGGCGTAGAGAAAAGGCCTCGTGACCGCCATCGTTCCCATCATGCCGCGCCGCATCCAGCGTTCCAGAAAAGTCTGTGCGTGCCAGGTAAAAAAAGCGACGGGCCTCACCGCAGTCAGGTCCAGCAGGCTGCCTTCGACCCGCCAGAAGACAGTGGTGGTCTGGGGCGGAGGACCACTTGCTGGGCGGTCTTCTCTGTCGGGACCCGCCGCGATAGTTTGGGACGAGGACATGTCTTGTTCTTGAATATCTACAGAGAGGACTGGTTCAGACAACCGCAAATTAGCACGCTTCTTTCGCCCCAATCAAGCAGGTCAGGCCCTGGGCGCCCGCCTTCGAATTTAGACTTGCCTTTTTCAAGGTGCGCTGGCCTCCCGGATCACGTGCTTCCCGGCTGCCATCTCGAGTTCGTCTTGGACCGCTCCGCTCGGCCACACGATTCTCACAACGTCCGCGCCCCCTTCCATTCCGAGCCCTGCCGATACGGCTGCCGGCCCTTGCCCCAGATACCCTGACCCGCCGGAAACTTCAAGCAGTTGCCGTTCGGCAGCGGCAGAAAGCTCAACGCGAGCAAGAGCGCCCATGCGATTGTCTGCTTCGCCGCTCAAACCGAGTGCGAGCCAGTGGTTCTTGTTCCCGCCGACGTTCCTCAGCAGCACGGGCGGCCCGTCGTTTTCGGTCACCAGCAGGTCCGTCGCGCCGTCGCCGTCATAGTCAAAAGCGATTACGCTTCGAGGTCGGTACAACACGATCTTGTCAAGGCCGGTTTCGTGCGTCACGTCCCGAAACCCCGCGGAGCCTTCGTTGCGAAATAGAACGATGCGCCCCTCACCGGAAAAGGTCTCGCCTACCGCCACCAGATCCGTCCAGCCGTCATTGTCGTAATCGATCGGGGCGATGCCCCAGCCGCGCATCCATCCCGGCCCCAAGAGCGCGACGCGCTGGAAAGATTTTCCGCCAACGTTTCGCCACACGCTCATTCCCGGCGGCGCCCAGTGCGTGAATGCCAAATCCATCCACCCGTCATGAGCGAAGTCAAAGGCCACCGCGCCAGCCGCTGGCCCCGGCATGCTGATCGCCCAGGGGTTCAGCAGCCGAAACGCGCCACCCCGCGAGTTGATCAGCAGGGCAGGGAATTTTTGCCAACCGGTCACCACCAGATCCGTGGCGCCGTCGTTGTTGATGTCCGTTCCGAGAACGCCGATGGATTCGCCGCTGCCCCTCGCGCCCATTTCTTCCGTAACGTCGCGGAACGTTCCATCCCCCTGATTGTGCCAGAGGACATTGCCCGCGGGCTCGAGGCCATCGGGAAATTGGAACGGCTGGTCCGCGTGATTGAGCGAGAATTCTCGAAAGCGCGTAACGTAGAGATCAAGCTTCCCGCCACCATCATAGTCGAGGAAGGTCAACCCGAGCACCAGACCTTGGGTGCGAACGCCGGCCGTATCGGTGACATCTGCGAGCGTGCCGTCTCCCTGATTATGAAACAGCACGATGCCGTTGGTCGAACCGACTGCCAAATCCGGATGGCCGTCGTTGTCGTAGTCTCCCACGGCGCAGCCCGTTCCTTCACCGCGGAATTGCAGTTTGGCGGCCTTCGTCACATCGACGAATCTGCCTTGCCCCACATTTCGATAGAGTGCCGCCTGGCCTTTTCCATCCGCATTGACTAAGAAGATGTCCGGCCGCCCGTCGCCGTCATAATCGAAAATACAAGCGCCGCTCCCCAGGAACTGCCCGAGAGTCGGCTTGCTTTCGAGCCGGTTCGGCGGCAGCGTTCTCGATCTCCCGCGCTCTCTCCCAGGTGGTCCGCCCGCACGCTGTGGAAGCCCCGAAATCGGAGTCACATCCACAAAATGAACCGGTATGGCCGCCGCAGCTCGCCTGGGCGGCACTTCCATTTCCTGGGCCAGCGAATATTTGCCTTGTCTGCCGTAAACAAACTGGATGTGACTTGCAAGCTTGCTGGCGGTGAGCTCGAGATAGCGCGCGTGGTGCGCTTTTGCCCCATCCACATCCCCCATGTGCTCCTCCGCCTGCGAAAGACCGTACTCGGCGGCCAGTGAGGCGGGATCGAGATTGATCGCGTTTTGAAAATAGGCGGCAGCCTCCTCGTACTGCTGCGACTGCTCCGCGAGGTCGCCTAGGAAATACTGCGTGCCCGGATCATTGGGGTCGAGCGCCGCGGCCTTCGCAAAATCCGCCCTGGCCTGGTCCAGTTCGCCCGTTTCTCTTTCCAGCAACCCGAGATTAAACCACGGACGCGGATTCTGTGGGTCGTGTTCGGCCGACTTCTTCAGCATGGGAGCCGCCGCGTCGTATCGGCCCATGTTGAACAGCGCAATCCCAATGTTCAAACAGCCCGCATCGGAGGTGGGGTTCAAAATGCAGGCCCGCTCGAAGCTTGCTACCGCCCGAGTGAACTCGTGTCGTTCCATCAGTGCCATGCCGATATTGTTCTCGCGGATCGCCTCGGCGTAGACGACCGGCTGCTCCTCGGCCGACGCCTGGGTCGCCTCCGCGGTCGGTTTGTTTGGGATCGGTTGTGGGCTCAGTGGCGCAGGACCGGGGGCCGGCGGCCGAAGGTCTCGGCGGTATCCGGCTGGCGCGCACACCGATCCGCATAAGGTAGCCGCGCAAAGGGCCTGGAGGAAAATCCGTGCAGCATCCACACCGGCAGTGTACTAAATCTTCCGGCTGGCATCCTCTCGAGTGCGTGGTTGGAGGATGGATACGGCATCTTGGCCGCTTAAGACCGGGCGAGATGGCCCGCCTGAAGGCGCGTCTGGAGGACCCGGAGAATCGCGTCGCGCCCGATCATACCCACAATATGGTGGTCAGAGACGATCGGCATTTGGTTGATGTCTGCGGCCTGCATCCGCTCAAGAATGCTCAGCGCCGGTTCCTCGGGGGCGGCCATTTGTACTTTTTCCATTGGCACCATCACCGCCTGAATCGATGTGTTCGTCCACTCCTGTCGCGGGACGGATTTTGCTGATTGCAGGGTGACGAGCCCAACCGGCGCCCCTGCACCGGTCACAATGTGGCAGCGCCGTCCGGTCCTCAGCACTTCGTGAACGTACTCGTCTATCGCCATATCGCGAGTCACGGTGGGAATATCATGTGCCATGATGTCCTGCGCCCGGACATCAGCGAGCGTGTCCCGAAGCGCCACCTGCGCAAAGCTCTCCCGTGCCGCCTCCAGCAGGAACCAGCCGATAAACGCCATCCAGAGCCCGCCAACCCAATTGCCGTTGAGTGCTTGCCAGACCCCGACTGCGATCAGCAGGTAGGCAATCAGCCTTCCGGCGGAGGAGGCGATCTGCGTGGCCTGCATGAAATTTCCGGTAACGCCCCAGGCGATGCCGCGCAGCACTCGTCCACCGTCGAGCGGGAATCCAGGCACCAGGTTGAAGATTCCCAAGACGAGATTGGTCAGCGCCAGCCACTTGGCCGCGGCGGTCACCATCTGGTTTCCCTGGACAAATCGCCAGATCACCCAAAAGCAGCCCGCCAGAAAGAAACTGGAGAGCGGCCCGGCGATCGCGATGTTGAGCTCCTGCCGGGCGTTCGGCGCGTCGTGCTCGATTTCCGACAGGCCGCCGAAGACAAACAGCGTAATCGAGCGCACGTTGATTTTGTAATGTCTGGCCACCACGCTGTGGCTCATTTCGTGGAACAGCACGGAAGCGAAGAACAGCAGACTGGTGACGATGCCGAGCGTCCAATGCTGCGCCGCCGTCCACCCCGGATGTTCCGAGGTGAACTGCGTGCGCAGAGAAAGAGTGATCAGCAGAAAAATGAGGAACCAGCTGGTGTGCAGGTAGATTGGGATTCCCAGGATATGTCCCAGCCGAATGCCCGACCGATGCCCCGCTTGCGCCATGCGCCTTAGCCGATTCTAGCAAAGCGGTCGGGTGAGTACCATTTTCCACGGCGTGTCCGCTGCCCCACGCCTGGCGACCCGGGGCGAAACCGATAAGTGCTCTGCGGTCAACCAGGATCCTGTGGTTCCCCGCCTGCACAGAACTGTTGCGGCTCGCGCTCAAGATGTAAGAGGCGCCGAACGCCAAAGGAAACGAACATGGGCAGCTTTGTTGAATTCGCGGAAGTAGCCGGAGCAATCCTCGCGGCTTTTGGGCTGGCGCTGGGCCTCGAGTGGGTCGGGCTATACGGCCTGACCAGCCTGGTTCCGGGCCGTCGACGCGACTCCAAACGAGAGGTGTAAGCCGCCCGGCCTTTTGGAAAGGTCGATGATCGGCCCGTGGCGACACCGCATCCCTGGAACGATTTCGAACACTGCCTGGTGCGCTGAGGGATTGCCGAACAAGCTCCGGAGGAAAGGATCGGAAAATGGTTTTTTTCAAATTCATGTTGATGCTGATTTGCTTCGGGCTCCTTGTTTCGGCTGCTGGCGCGATCCTCTATGACCTCTTTCTGGTCTTTGAACTCGGGCGCCTTCTGGGCCGCGGCCAACAACGCGAGCAAGCATCCGCAGATTCCCCTCCCGGAGCCGCCCCGGGCGCAGTTCTGCCGCGGCCGCGGCGCGCCGTTCGGTGGCACACGTCGGTGAAGCTGGCTCTCCTGGGAGCGCTCGCTGGCTTGTTAGGACGGAGTATCCTGGTCGTGCCTGACGGCCAAGCCGCGATTTGCGTCAGCCAGATTTCAGGCGTCCGGCCGGGCACCCTGTACCCGGGAACACACCTGATTGTGCCGTTGACAGAGCACGCTCGGTTCTTCGATCTTCGCGATCGCGTTTTCCGAACGGCTGCTCTCGGCGTTCGTGGACAGAAACTCGAAGTGCTCGATGTCCAGGCGCGAGAAGGTTTGCAGATCGGCTTGGCGGTCCGCGTGCGCTATCGGATGGATCCTTCCAAACTCGTCTACATCGAAGCGAATCTTCCGGCGCCCGTCGACGATGAGATCGTTGCGCCCGTGGTTCTTAGCACGTTTCAGACGCTCGCGCCCAACTATGTGGTGCGCGAGATCTTCGCGACCAAGCGCGAGGAGTTTCGGGCCAAGGCTGCCCAGACGATTACAACACGCCTGGCAAGCGATGGAATCCTAGTAAAGGAGGTCTCACTCGAGCAGGTCGAGCTGCCCGACGAATACGCCAAGGGTCTCGAGGACCTGCTGCTGAAGGAGCAGGAGGACGACCGCACCTCGGTTGAGGCGGATATTGAACAGAAGCGCGTTGCCATCGCCACGTCCCAAGCCGAAGCACAGAAAATCCGGGACGTAAAGCGGGCGGAAGCTTCTGCCCAGTCGCAGGTCATCCTGGCGAAGGCCCAAGCCGACTCGATGGTCTACACGCTCCCGCTCAAGCAGAAACAGATCGAGCAGTCACGGCTGGAAGCCGAGGCGAGGAAGCAGACCACGCTGGAAGACGCTGAGGCACGAGCACAAGCCAAAATCATCGACAGCAAAGCCGATCAGCAGCGGCAGAGTCTTCTCGCAGACTCCGAGGCCAATCGCATTCGCGTACTCGCCCAGGCCGACCAGCAACGGGAGAACCTCGAAGCCGAGGCGGAAGCAAACCGGATTCGGCTGACCTCGCAGGCCCAATCCGAGCAGATGCAACTGGAAGCGGCGGCGCTTAAGGCAAATCCAATGCTGGTTCAGCTGACTGTGGCGCAGCGACTTTCCGACAAGGTCGAGATCATGATGGTGCCGAATGACGGGAAGTTTTTCTTCACCAATGATGTGTTGCGCTCGGCCATGGCGCTTGATTCTGACGGCACGCCTGCGCGGCACGACGCGAGGCCGCCCGCGCGGCCCTAGAGATTTCCGCTGGCCTGCCGTTGCTCGGGTCTCTCGACCAGGCGCGGCGGTCCAGTTCGGAAGTAACGCCGGCAAAAACCCTTGCGGAGGCTTCGTTCGGCCCACCAACGCCGACGGAGCCTCGCCGGCGAGGGCCCGCCGGGATTTGGGAATAGGAAACTGGGAGCGGTGGGAGAGAGCCGCGCGAGGTTTTTTGGCTGTACTATGAAGGCGAGTTCGAAACGCATTGCGCAATGGTTCCAAGCCGTCCCGGCTGCCTCGCCGAGTCTCTCCTTCTTCGCTGCGAGCGATCCTCTTCGTGTGCCTTTTCGTCTGCGCGGCGCCATGCGGGCGCGCGCAATCGTCCTCATCGCTTCCCTTTGACTGGAATGAGGCCGTGCACGCACTTGCGGAAAAAATCGCGCCCACCATCCCTCCATCGGGGCTGTTTTCAATCGATGTGAAGGAGCTTTCAGGTTCGGCGCCGGTCGATCGGAAGGACCTGGAGCGGGCGCTCGGCGAACAATTGGCCGCCATGGGAGCCCTCCAGGCCGAGGGTCGAGCGCCAGACTTTCCCGTCGCAGTCACAATTTCCAGAAGCGTCGATGGCTTCGTGCTCGTTGCGGAAGTGAGTGGGGCGGGCACCCCGCGGGCCATCGTAACTGCCGTGGCGAACCCCGCACCGGTCCCGGGCCCGCCAACCGCTGCGCCCACGCTCGAGCGCAAGATCGTGTGGCAGCAAACGAGCCCCCTTCTCGATTTTGCGGAGCAGGCAGCCGACCAGACTCATACGATCTGGTACCTGCTCGAGCCCGAGCGGATCGAGGTGGATGAATTCAGCAGTGGCGCTCTGGTTCTGCACGACGCCAAAACGCTCGGGCGAGCCTTCGCCTCGCGCGATCCGCGCGGTCGGATCGTTCCGACCGATGCGACCCACGTAACCACCTACCTAGCCGGTTTCCAGTGCCAGGGTGCCTGGAATCCGGCCTTCAGCGTTCAGTGCGCCGAAATCCCCGACCAGCTGTGGCCGATGGGAGGCACGAGCTGGGCTTTTGAATCGCCCCGGAATTATTTCTCCGGGAACATGGTTTTCGCGAGCGGGCTGGAAAGGAAGTTTCCCGCCTTCTATTCGGCCGCATCGCCTTCGGCTCGCGCGGGCGGCGAGAGCAACACGTTATGGATCGTCGCGGGAGTCGACGGGCAGGCTCAACTGCTCGGCGGAACAGCGGAAGCGACCTCAACGCTCGCGGAGTGGGGCAGCGACATCGCGACGCTCGGGCCCGCCTGCGGATGGGAGTGGCTGGTGCTTGCGACCGGGACGGGCGATTGGACCCAGCCCGATCACCTGCAGCTGTACGAAGTCAAAGGACTCGAGCCCGTAGCCGTGGGCCAGCCACTGGAGGTGCCCGGGCCCGTGCTGACGCTTTGGCCCGCAGACGACGGAAAATCGGCGCGCCTGGTTCTGCGCAATCTCGAAACGGGGGACTATGAAGCTTCGATTGTTACTGTTGTTTGCAGCGACTAGCGCAGCGCTGCTTGCCTCCGGGCGCGCCGAACCGGCGCGACGGCCCCGGTATGGCGGGACACTGCGGGTCGAGATTGGTGCGATCGTGAATTCGATCGACCCGTCGGTCGCCGCAGTGAACGCAGAAGAGGCTCGGGCCAAAGAGGACATCTGCGCGCTCCTCGGCGAACGCCCGGGAACGACAGGGTCGCTTGCGGGAGTGGGCGGATCGGGGGCCTTTCGAGTCGCTGAATGGGATGCGGGAAAACACCTCACCCTCGAAGCAAACCCCAGCTATCGCGGCGGTCGAGCCTTCGTGGATTCGGTGGAAGTTCAGATGGGACGGACGTCGCGCGAACGCCTGGTCGATCTGGAAGTGGGCAAGACTGACATGGCTGAAATTCCTCCCGAGGAAGCACGCCGCGTTTCCGAGGCTGGTGTGCGCGTCGCCGTTTCACGTCCCGATCAACTGGTCGCGCTGGTGTTTGTCCCCGGTCATGCAATCCCCGACAATGCGCGCGAAGCCCTTTCGCATTCCATCGACCGCGCTGCCATCGTCAACTTCATCCTGCAAAAGCAGGGCGAGCCTGCTGGAGGATTGCTGCCCGGGTGGTCGAGCGGCACCGCGTTTCTATTTCCCACGGCTGTGAATGTGGCCGCGGCGCGGAACCTGTGGGCACAAACGACCGGCTCTTTGAGGATTGTGTTGGGATATGATGCGGATGATTCGCTCGAACAATCGATCGCAGAGAGAATCGCCGTGGATGCGCGGGAGGCCGGAGGTTTGCTTACGGCCGTGGCCCTAAAAGCTGGCGCCTCTGGCGATGAAGATGCGCGCCTCGCGCGATGGGGCATGGTATCGCCTCATCCCGGCGACGCGCTGGCCGGCCTGATGGCAGTACTCGGCCCGATGGCCCAGGTGAGTGCCGATCCTCCACCGCCCGGAGCTACGCCACAGCAGGTGTATGACGCCGAGCGAGCCATCGTCGGTTCGTACCGCGTCGTGCCGCTGGTCTGGGTTCCCAGAGCGTATGGGCTCGGCGCACGCGTACGGAACTGGAAGACACCGAGCCCGGGCGAGGCTTGGCCGTTCGCGGATGTGTGGTTGGAGGATGCCCCGTGACGTTTCGCGCAAAACTCTTCCTGCTGTTCACGATCGCGCTGCTCCTGTCGGTCGGCATTGTGGCTGTCGGGGTGACGGCGGTGACGCGGCGCGCTCTTGAAGATTCCAGCCGCGCACATAGCGAAGCGCTGGTGGCACAATTCGAACGCGAGTTTGATCGGCACAAGCAGGACATCGTTCATCGTGTCGAAGGGGTGGCCGATGCAGAAGCAACCGTGCGCATGGCCATCGATTTGAGCCGGCCCAAAGTGGACGTTTCCGTCTACGTGAATGACGCACGCGGCGTTTCTCAATCGCACCAGCTCAATTTTCTCGATTTTGCCAGCGATGACGGCTCGATCATCTCCTCAAACGAATCGCCCGCGCGCTTCGGCTACAAGATCGATTGGCTGGCCGCGCCGCAAAATTGGGCTTCGATCGGCGCCTTCCTGATGAAGGTGGACACGCAGGATGGTCCGTCTCTGGGCTTGATGTCGGTATCGGTGGTGCGCGTCGGCGACAAGAATCTGTATGTTCTTGGCGGCGAGCAGCTGGGGAGGGATTTTCTGGCTTCTATGGTCCTTCCGTCGGGAATGCGCGCGCTACTCTACTTGAATCTCGATCCCGATTTTCAGGCGGCCGACCTCGTGGACGAGTCCGGCCCGGTGGCCGATGGCGAGCGCTTTCGGGAGTTCGTGGAGCAGGAACGCGCACAGCCTGGCGCGCGAACTTTTCGGATTGCTTGGACGCCCGATCGGGCCAGTGCGGAATCGTTTCATGCGCTGCCGTTGTTAGGACGCCAGGGCGAGCTTCTGGGCGCCCTCCTGGTGGGAAGCTCCGACCGTGATGTTGTGCTGGTCGAGCGGCGGATTATCCTGCTGGCCGCAGCCGTGGCGGCCATGGGCATGCTCATGGGCCTGTTGCTGAGCGGGTGGGGAGCGGCCAGGGTCACGCGGCCGGTTCGCAAGCTGGCCGAAGGCGCCCGGGCGGTCTCGGAAGGGAACTGGAAAGCGCACGTCGAAGTCAAGGGACACAATGAAATCGCGCAACTTGCAGCCGCGTTCAACCGCATGACCCAACAGCTGAGCGAACAGCGCGAGCGCCTGGTGCAGGCCGAACGTGTCGCCGCATGGCGCGAACTGGCGCGTCGGCTCGCCCATGAACTGAAGAATCCGCTGTTCCCGCTGGAGACCACGGTTGAGAATCTCAAGCGAGCAAAAGAACGAAGACCCGAGCAGTTTGAAGAAGTTTTTGGCGAGTCGACCGCAATCCTGCTTTCCGAGATCGACAACCTCAAAAAGATCGTCGGCCGGTTTAGTGATTTCGCCAAGATGCCACAGCCGGAAATCAGTACGGTCAACCTGAACGAAACCGTGCGCGGCGTCGTGAAGCTCTTCGAATCGCAATTTGGAGCGGTGGGCCGGCCGCCGATCACCCCGGAACTGCATCTGGAGGAGGGTTTGCCTGCGATTCAAGCCGACGAAACCTTGCTGCGGCGCGCGATCGAAAATTTGGTTCTCAACGCGATGGATGCCATGCCGGCCGGCGGCGTGCTGATGCTGCGCACAAGCCACCAAAACGGCGACGTCGATCTGGAGGTTTCCGACACCGGCAGCGGGTTGACCCCGGAAGAATGCGACCGCCTGTTCACCCCGTATTACACGACCAAACAGCACGGCACCGGCTTGGGGCTGGCCATCGTGCAGTCGGTCATCAGCGATCACGGCGGGCGCATTTCGGTCGAGAGCGAATCCGGCGTAGGCACCTCGTTCTATATTCATCTTCCGGCCAAGGCGCCGGCGCGGCCTGTCGCGGCGGCGATCGAGAAGCCCCCCTCGAACGGGGAGTAGGGCCGTGGGTGCGAAAGCGCACATCCTGATCATTGATGATGACCCGAACACTCTTGCGTCGCTCGCGCGCGCCTTTCGGCTTGCTGGGCACGAGGCCACGGTGTGCGACAACGCCGGGCGCGCGCTAGATTTGGCAAAAACACAGCGGTTCGACCTGATTCTTTCCGATGTGGTCATGCCCGGCCGGGACGGGATCGCGCTGCTCGAGGACTTGCACCATGCGGGCGTTGCTCGGCCAGTGGTCATGATGTCGGGGCAGGCCACAATCGAGATGGCCGTGCGTGCCACGAGGTTAGGGGCCATCGATTTTCTCGAAAAGCCGATTTCTACCGACAAGCTCCTGCTCACGGTTGAGAATGCCGTTCGTTTGGCGCGTCTGGAGGACGAGAACCGCGATTTAAGGCAGCGTCTCGGCCGGCACCAGATCGTTTGGGCAAGCCCGGCGATGAAGGAAGTGATGGCGCAGGTCGAGCAGGTGGCCGCGAGCGAGACACGGGTCTGCGTTCGCGGCGAAACCGGCACGGGCAAAGAACTCGTCGCGCGCACGCTGCACGAACGGAGCCCGCGGCAGAATGGTCCGTTCGTTTCGATCAATTGCGCGGCGATTCCCGCTGAGCTGATCGAGTCCGAGCTGTTCGGGCACGAGAAGGGCTCATTCAGTGGCGCGGCGGCGCGGCACATCGGGAAGTTCGAGCAGGCGCATGGCGGCACCCTGTTTCTCGACGAGATTGGAGATATGCCGCTCGGGATGCAGGCAAAACTGCTGCGCGTGCTCGAAGAGGGCGAGATCGAGCGCGTCGGCGGGGGCAGTCCCATGGCGGTGGATGTGCGAGTGATTGTCGCCACGCATCGCAATCTGGAAGAGCAAGTCCGCCACGGCAGTTTTCGGGAGGATCTCTATCATCGCGTGTTCGTGTTTCCCATCCTGTTGCCGCCGCTGCGCGAGCGACGCGAGGATATCCGCGTGCTGGCCGAGCATTTCGTTTCCCACTTGAGCGAACAGAATCACTGGAAGCCGGCGCGTTTTTCGCCTGGGGCCATCGCGGCGCTGGAGGCCTACTCCTGGCCTGGAAATGTTCGGGAGCTGCGCAACGTGATCGAGCGGGTGCTGCTGTATCGATCCGGGGACGAGATTTCGCAGCAGACGGTCGAGCGGGCCTTGCCGCGAAATATAGGAGTGAGCGCGACGACAGGTGTGGGCGGCGGGCCTCTGACACAGCGCATCGAGGAATTCGAGCGCGAGACATTGCTCGCCGAGCTAAGACGAAATCGCCACCACATGACGAATACTGCCAAGGCGCTGGGCCTGGAGCGCAGTCACCTTTATAAGAAGTGCCAGCAGCTGGGGATCGACTTGCGCGCGATTCGACAAAGCGAGTAAGGGTCAGCCTTCAGATCGTTCTGGTGAGCCGAAGAGCCTCTCGAGGACTAGGTGCGTCGGCAGATAAACGATCACCACCATAAAGAGCCAGACGACCAAAATATGTGTCGGCGCTGGACCCCAGGCGCGGTGAAAAAAGGGGTCGGAGAAGGCGAAGTTGATGTTGGTCGAGGGATTGGTGAATCGCGCGGCGATGAAAACGGGCAAGGCGATGGCCGACTGGAGTGCCCAGCCCCGGCGGTCATAGCCCAGCAGATAGACTCCCCAGATCAGTAGCACTGGCATGACTACATGAAACAGGGTGAGCGAGCGAATCCACAGCGGGTAGCGCGGGTCCGTCAAATATTCATTTCCTGGGAACAGGGCTTCCCGCAGAAAGATTCTCGAAGCGGCATCGGCCGCCCAGGCCAGATCGATGAGCAGCGCGCCAACGGCCTGGCTGGAGATCAGCAGGGCACTGTCAGTCCACATGCCGATGCAGGTCAGAATCACAGCCGCGTCGCACAGATGCGCGAAGTTGGCAGCGCCCCAGGTGCGCCAATAGGTCGGGAACCAGAGGGCGAACCACGCCAGGGCGAGCCAGCGCATCCAGTTCGGATATTTCCCGGCGCGGCTGGGGGACGATGGCATCGGCGTGCGGACTGGCGCGATCGTATCAATCATGGTGCCTGCGCGCTAGAATATGGCCATGGACGAGAGGCGCTTCTATGACGAGAAGCAAGAAACCAAACAGATGCCCCTCGTTTGCCCTCATTGCCGTCAGGAAAATAGCTATCCCGTACACTGGATGGTGCGCACGAAAAAGTCCGCACTGCCGCCAGGCGCAAATGCCGAAGACAAGCAGCATTTCGCCAAGGCGCGCACCTACATGGTCCGCGTCGATAACATGGTTGCCTGCCGCAACATCGGTTGTCGCAAGCGGTTTGAGCTGACAGGACAGTCGGTATTCCTGATTTAAGCAACCCGCAGTCGGGAGCCCGGGTTTTCTGGAGGGACGATTGGGTGCTCTGCGGTTCCGACCCGAAAGCACGAGCCAAATGACAGCCGATCTGTCCTCCGTAGCCCCGCACGGCCGATTCGCTTTGTCTCAGGGCATCTCCGCCTGTCGGTCCCGCATCGGTATGTCTAAAACCAGCAGCACGAAAGGAATCCAATGAGGAGCTACCTGGTGGGCACAGGTTGCGCGGCCATGCTTCTGGCCTTGGGATCATCTCCAGCAGGGTCGCAGCAGGAGGGACGAGCGGCACCAGCTCCGGTGGCCGAGCCCGCGCCACAGAACGCGCCGGCCCCTGTCTTGTCCGCTGCGCAGGTCGTGGTTCCGACCGGCACTCATATCCCGCTTGTGCTTCACAACGGCATTTCGACTCGCACCGCAAAACCGGGCGATCCGGTGTATTTCGAAACGCTGTTCCCAATCCTGGTGGATTCGAAGGTCGCGATTCCCGCCGGCTCGTACCTCACCGGCGAAATCACGGAGGCGAAGCGTCCGGGGCGGGTCAAAGGTCGAGGCGAAATCATGATGAAGCTCACGACGATGATTCTGCCGAACTCTTACGTGGTGAATCTGAATGCCGCCCCGACGAACGCCAGTAGCGGCGGCGGTGAGACGGTGAACAGCGAAGGGAAAATTGTCGGCGGTTCCGGCAAGGGCTCCGACGCGGTCACGGTGATTCGAACGACCGCGGCAGGTGCAGGAATCGGAGCGGGAGTCGGGGCGGCCGCGGGAAATATCGCGCGAGGCGCGGGGATTGGAGCGGGAGCGGGCGCACTGGCTGGCCTCAGTGCGGTTTTGCTGACCCGCGGTCCCGAGGCGGAACTGCCGCGCGGTTCGACAGTCGAGGCTGTGATCGATCGCCCGATCTATCTCGATGCGGACAAAGTGCAGTTCACCGGCCCAGGACAAGCATCCAGCATGGCCGGTCCCCCGAACCGAGAAAACTCGCGCCCGATTCCATTCCCGTTCTAATCCAGTTGTTCGCGTGGATCAAATCGCGACGGTGAGAACATGCCGTTTTGCAGGGGCCCTCGGGCAATCGTGACCGAGGAGATTAGAGCGCGTGCCGCGCCTGCAATTTACCGCGAGCGAAGCGCAGCGGCGAAAACGGTTCGGTTTCAAAGAAAGTGCGGCCGACTGTAACCCACTCGCGCACCAGCTTGGCGGTGATCGCCGCAAGAAGGATTCCATTGCGGTAATGCCCGGTGGCAATGAGCAGGCCACCGATGCCGGCTGGGCCGAGGATCGGAAGATCATCGGGAGTGCCGGGACGCAGTCCCGACCAGGTCTCGACGATCGCGGCACCGGACAGACCCGGAACGAGCTTTCGGGCGGTATTGAGAATCTGGCCGAGTCCCTCTCGAGTGACGCGCTTATCGAACCCCGCACGTTCGCACGTACTTCCGGCGACGATTTGGCCATCGCGGCGCGGCACGAGATAACCACTTTCGGTGCGCAGGACCCGCTGTAAGCGCAGATGATCGGGCCGCAAAGCAACCATCTGACCGCGCACTGGTTCGGTGGGCGCATAGGGTTCAAGCGAGCGCGGGTAGCTCCCGATCTGGCTTGAAAAGCAGCCCGCGGCAAGGATCACCTGCCCGGCGCCATTCGCCTCGCCGCGCACGACGACGCCACTGCAGCGCTCCTTCTCGAGGAGCAGTTTTGTGACCGGCGAGTGCGGCCGAAACTGGACGCCGCGATTCTGGGCGGCCCGACCGATCGCTTCGACAAGCAAGCGTGGCTTAACGCGCCCTTCTTCGGGGAACCAGGCCGCCGCGCATGCGACTGGACCAATGGTTGGCTCCCAGGCGCGCGCGGTGTCGATCGATACCGCTTCGGCCGCAATACCCAATTGCTGGCACGCGGACACCCTTCGGTCGCGCTCCTTCTCGGCCTGCGGGCCCGAAAATAACTCAAGAGCACCTTCGCGCTCGTATCCGATCGATTGCCCGGCACTTTCTTCAATCGCCGCCGCAAACTCCGGATATAGGCGGAGGCTTTCGCGGCCAAGGGGAACCAGCACCGCGTCGCGGGGCGAATGCGGAGCCGGCGAAAGCATTCCAGCGGCCGCCCAGGAAGCTTCCCGGCCCGGCAACTGGCGATCAAAGACGACGACGCTGAGCTTCTCTCTGGCCAGCTCGAAAGCGATGGAGGAGCCGATCGCCCCTGCTCCGATGATAGCGATGTCGAACGTTTTCATTCCAGCAAGCAGCTCGGCGGTTCGGTCCCGCCAGTCGGTAATTTTGCTTTCAGCACCAAGGCATCCTCGACGGGCGCCGCGTAATAGAGCCTTCGTCGCCCGACGACTTCGAATGCGTGGCGCTCGTAGAACCGCAACGCCGCCAGGTTCGTTTCGCGCACTTCCAGCAGCGCGCTGGTGGCGCCGAACGATCTCCCCCAAGCAAAAGACTGGCGCAGGAGTTCCGACCCGATGCCGCGCCTTCGCCCTTCGGGCCGCACAGCGAGATTCAGGATTTCGATCTGGTCGGTAATCCGGCGAGCGACGAGAAACCCGTCAATCTGAGCGCGCTCGTCTTGCTCGGCGACCCAGCCGATCATCTCGCCGCGCACAACGCGGGCGTAGTCCCATCCGGTCCACTGCGCTGTTTCTGGGCACGCCGATTGGACCGCCAGGATGGCATCGACGTCGCGCGGTTCGAGCGTGCGGATCAAATCCCGGTGGAAAACCTCCCATGGAGTTCGGCGTCGCTCGGCCGGACATAGTTGGCGTCGAGGTGAAGCGGATCGGTAATTCTGCCTTGCCTCGCGCGCAGGAATCCGATTCGTCCGATGGAAGGCGCAAGTGCAGCGGAAACCTCCTCGATTCGAAGTCGCGTCGGCACTGGGCCCTTCATCGCGCAACGAGACAGCAACTCCCGCAATAGTTCTGGTACTGGAGTGACCACCAGCGGCCCCTCGCCGCCTGGTTCCCAGGCGAGTGCCTGTAGAAATTCCTCCGGCGCGCCGACACGCTCGCTCCCCACAGCAGTAAGTCCTCCGTTTTCGTTTCTTTCATAGAGCGCAAAATAGATCTGACCGCGACGGGCATCCAGCACGGGCGCGAGCCGCTTAGCGGCCGGATGTGATTGCGCGGCAACAGCTTCAAGCGTACTGATGGTCGCGATCGGTTTGCCGTGCACTTCCGCCCAGCCCTTCACCGCTGTCAACCCTACGCGGAGCCCGGTGAAGGAGCCGGGTCCTGTGGCCACGGCGAACAGTTCAAAGTCGCTTATATTGATTGCGAGTTCGCGCAGCAGGAATTCAAGCTGTCGAAACATCCGCGACGAGTAAAGCTCTGTGGTCCAAGCAGAAACGGATCCGACAGTTCTATCATTTCGCAGTACCGCGAGACTGCCGGAAGGCGAAGAAGTATCGACAGCAAGGATGAGCACCAAGCGATTATAGGGCAATTCAGCTGCCAAAACGCTGAAAAAAAAGGCCTGAACTCGAGACTTTTCTCGCTTGTGAACGCTGTGGAAAAACTTGACGCGCTCCTCAGGCAGGCCTAAACTTTTCTGTAGCGGCTCGGGGGAGGAAACTTCCACTTATGGATTTCAAACTGGGCGAGAAGGTCGTCTATCCGAATCATGGAGTGGGACTAATTGAGCAGATCAGTTATGGTTATGTCAATGGTCGATCGGAACGCTTCTATATGCTGCGGATTGTTTCGAGCGGACTCAAAGTGATGGTGCCGCAGACGAATATTCAAAATGTTGGGCTACGGCCTGTGATTCGAGCAAACGAAGCGGGTGCAGTTCTTTCCTATCTCGAGAAGGGCCGCTCAGCCTCTCACCACGATTGGAAGCACCGCTTCAAGGAGAACTCAGACCGGATGCGGACGGGATCCCTGATGGAAGTGGCGGCGGTGCTCAAGGGACTGGTTGCGCTGAGCCGCTCAAAGCCGCTCTCGTTCCGCGAAAAGAAGATGCTCGAACGCGCGAAACATCTGCTCGTCACCGAGCTGGCTACGGTCCGCAACACGACTGAGCAAACTGTAGAATCAAACATCGTCCGCGCGCTGGCGAAGGCCAAACTGCAGATGCCGCCGACAAGCGCGGTCGTCGACTGAGAATCGCTTTCGCTGTCGTCTTTGCCGGGCACTACCGTAGTTCTTTGCCGCGAAGCAGCCTCCGAAGGCAAGTTGACGCCGCTGGTCTCGCCGTTTAGAATTTTGGGAAACAGGCGAGATCACAGCTTCGATGGGTTCAACCGTCTTACAACAGAAGCGTCACCAACAAATTCTGAGCGACGTGGTGCGCACGTACATCGAGACAGGGGAGCCTGTTTCGTCGCGAGCCATTGCGCGGCGACACCCAGAACCGCTTAGTCCGGCGACCGTCCGCAACGTAATGGCGAATCTGGAGGAGGAAGGCTACCTCTATCAACCACATACGTCGGCCGGGCGGGTACCCACAGCATCGGCGTATCGCTTTTTCGTCGAACAGGTCGCTGCACAGGCCACGGCCAGCCCGGAGGATCGGCGATGGATTCGCCGTGAACTCGCCTTGGCCCAGACGCCAGAAGCGGTAATGGAGCGCGCAAGCCACGTCTTGTCAGCAGTCTCCCGCGGGCTGGGTATTTTTATTTCGCCGCCCTTGGCGAGCAGTGTGGTCGAACACCTGCGGTTCTTGCTTGTCCCCGATCATGGCGTTCTGGTTGTTTTGGTTACGGCCGGAGGGCTTACCCGGGACAAGCTAATTCGTCCCGAGCGCACGTTCCGGCAAGAGGATCTGGATCAGATTTCGAACTATCTCAACCGGCATTACGTCGGCTGGACGCTCGAAGCGATGCGCGCCGAGCTGCGCGCGCAGGTGGAACGGGACCGCGAAGCGTACGGCCGGCTTGCCAATGACGCCCTTCTCCTTTGCGATCCTTCGGTTCTCGGCGACGGAGCCGAACGCAAGGTCTACGTCGAGGGCGCGGCGCAGATCGCCGCTTCAGTCGAGTTTACCAACCAGGATCAGCTGCGAGAGCTGCTGGAGGCGATTGAAGAGAAGGATCGGCTGATTGAACTGCTGAGCGGATGCATCGAGGCGCCCGAACCGGTACACGTGGAACTGGGCCTGGACAAAATGTCGGCTGCCGGGAAGCATCTGGCGCTGGTTTCGGCGTCCTACTCTTCGAGCGATCAGGCGCAGGGAACGCTCGGCATCATGGCGCCGATGCGCATGCACTATGAGCGCGTAATCACCGCCGTCGCCTTCATGGCCCGGTTTTTCTCGGAAGGCCAAACAAAGAATTGAATCGTATGTCTTCGCATAATCATCAACGGCAAAAGGAGGTGGATTCCGCTATGGCGCCTGACCGCCTTCCTGCCGAGCAAGCGGAGGGTTCCGAGAGTGCGGGTGCGAACGCGGCGGCCCTTGCCGACCAGGTGCAGAGGCTCCTGGCTGAAAAGCAAGAGTTGACCGACACGCTCGTCCGGCGTCAGGCGGATTTTGAAAATTATCGCAAACGCGTCGAGAAAGAACGCCACCACGATCACCGTCGCGGCGTGGAATCGCTCGTCGAGCGTCTCCTTCCCGTGCTCGATGGCCTCGATCGCGCGCTGGCCGAATCGAATGATCCGGCTTTTGTCGAATATCGGAAGGGTTTCGAACTGATCCGGCGACAGCTATGGGAGACGCTGGCAAAGGAGGGTCTGGTGCGCATCGAAGCGCTCGGACAGCAATTCAATCCGCATTTCCATCACGCGATCGAGCGGGTTGAGACGACCGAACATCAGGAAGGGATTGTGGTCGACCAGTTGCAGGCCGGCTACTCGTTGCAAAATAAGGTGCTTCGGCCGGCGATGGTTCGGGTTGCTGCCGCGCCCGCGGCTGAAACGGCGCGGCGCTCGTCCCAGAAGAATTAGGGACTTACCACCGGTTTCGGCAACATCGTTTGGAATGACCAGAGGTGTAAACAACAGCATGGCCAAAGGCAATCAGCAGGATTACTACGAGCTTCTCGATGTCGCGCGCGACGCGACGGCCGATCAAATCAAATCGGCGTACCGAAAAGCTGCACTGAAGTGGCATCCGGACCGCAATCCCAACAACAAGGCTGAGGCTGAAGAGAATTTCCGGCTGGCGTCGGAGGCCTATAGCGTCCTGTCTGATCCGCAAAAGCGCTCCACGTACGACCGCTTTGGCCGCGCCGGTCTGGGCGGACGCGGATTCGATGCGAGCGGATTCAACTCCTCGATCTTTGAGGAGTTTCAGGATATTTTCGGCGATCTGTTCGGTTTCGATCAGGCTTTCGGTGGAGGGCGTCGCGGCGGCCGCGCGGCGCGGGGACAGCGTGGGGCCGATTTGCGGTATGACATGTCGCTGTCGTTTGAGGAAGCCGCCACAGGGGTCACCTCGAAAATACAGATTTCGCGCCGTGAAAACTGCGAGGCCTGCAAGGGAACTGGCGCCAAGCCCGGAAGCGGCATGGTCACCTGCCGGAGCTGCGGAGGCCGCGGCCAAGTGGTCTACCAGCAGGGATTTTTCTCGATCACGCGCACCTGTCCTGCTTGTCAGGGCGCTGGGCAGACGATCAAGGAAGTATGCACGGCATGCCGCGGCCAGGGCCGCGTCGAGCGGGAGCGCACACTGGAAGTGGGCGTTCCGGCCGGTGTCGATTCTGGGACGCGGTTGCGTATGGCCGGCCAGGGAGAGCCGGGAACCAATGGCGGGCCGCCAGGCGATCTCTATGTTTTTCTCCAGGTAAAGGAGCATCCGTTTTTTGAGCGCCGTGGAGCGGACCTCTATTGCACGATTCCGATCAGCTTCCCGCAGGCCGCGCTGGGCTCGACGATTCGGATTCCGACGATTGAAGGCGAGCTGGATCTCCACATTCCTGAGGGCACACAGTCGGGACAGATTTTCCGTAAGAGCGGCAAAGGCCTGCCCAATCCTCATGGCGGACAGGGCGATTTGTACGTGAACGTTCAGGTCGTGGTTCCATCCAAGCTTACCCGCGAACAGAAGCGCGCCCTCGAGCAGCTGGCCCAAACGATGAAAGTCGAGAATAAGCCGGCCGAGCGCTCCTCCAGCTTCTTCGATAAGGTGCGAGACATTTTCGGCTAGCTCGTTTTCCGTCCGCTGCTGGAGGGCACGGAGCGGGTCATCGGAATCTCGGATGCGCCGGCGCTTCTTTGTCGATCACTTCGGATCGAAATCCGCAGCTCTGGAGGGCGACTCGGCCGATCATCTTGGCCGCGTGCTGCGCGCCGAGCCAGGCCAGCTCTATGAACTGAGTGACGGCCGACACGTCTGGCTTGCGAGAGTCGAGCGAATCGCCCTCGCCAGGCACGGCCGAAGCCGAATCGACTTCGCTCTGGTCGAGCCGCTCCCCGGCAGCGCGCCGCGGTTCGAGATCGATCTGCTCGTCTCCATCGTAAAGTTCGACCGGCTGGAATGGTGCCTCGAGAAGACTACCGAACTCGGCGCGACCACCATCGTTCCTCTGGCCACGGCCCGGACCGACAAGCGGCTTGTGGCGGCGGCCAGGACCCGACAGGAGCGCTGGAGACGAATTTTGGTCGAGTCCGCACAGCAATCGCGGCGCCTGCGTCCGCCCGCGCTCGAGGCGGTCTCAACTCCGGAAAAAGCCTTTTCGGAAGCGCGGCAGACCCTGAAGATCATTTTGTCTGAGCGCCACGATGCGGCATCTCTCGCTCGGGTGCTCGGTTCTCTCTCCAGGGCCAGCGGCGCTAGTTTGGCAATCGGTCCGGAGGGGGGATGGACCGAGGCGGAAATCGAGTCGGCACGCTCGGCCGGGTTCGTCGAGGCCTCGTTCGGTGAGAATATTCTGCGCACCGAGACCGCGGTCTTAGCCGCCCTGGCCGTGGTCGGTTTTGTGCTCGGCAAATGATCTGATCTCCCTCCTTTGCCTCTGCTTCCGCGGCATGATATAAATGCAAGATAAGCATGCAGGACACCTCTCATTCTGGTCCTCCTCATCCCGGCGACAGCGCTTCCGCTCCACCCTTGCGGCGCGAGCTGCGCAGCTGGACCCGCGACTTGGCCATTGCTTTGGGCCTCGCGATCGTGGTGATGATTTTTCTCTATCAGCCGGTAAAGGTCGAAGGCACCAGCATGTACCCTCTGCTCTCGGATCAAGAAAGAATCTTCATCAACAAATTTGTCTATCGCTTTGAGCCGATCGAGCGCGGGGACGTGGTCGTTTTCTGGTATCCTCTGGACCGCTCGAAGTCGTTCATCAAGCGCGTGGTGGGGCTGCCGGGCGAGACGATTGAAATTCGCATGGGCCATGTCTATATCAATAGTGAAGAATTGCCGGATCAACTTGTTCCCGCAGGCTATCTCGACGGCTCGAATTTGACTCCCCGACGAATCGCGGCCGACAGCTACTTCGTCATGGGCGATCATCGCGATAGCTCAAACGACTCTCGCGTCTTCGGTGCTGTTCCGCGCCAATACATCTACGGCAAAGCGGTCTTCGCCTACTGGCCGGTGGACCACTTCGGTTCGCTCAGTTCCACCTCAACGGTGAACGCCGCATCGAAATGACATTCTGGGGAGGACACCCTGATCGAGGCCCTCGCAGGACGCGCGACTCTCGCGCTCGAGGACGGACGCGTATTTAGCGGCCGCGCGGCGGGCGCCCGCAACCGCCGTGGCGGCGAAGTTGTTTTTAACACCAGCATTACCGGCTACCAGGAAGTCTTTACCGATCCGAGCTACGCCGGGCAGATCGTGTGCCTGACCTATCCCCACATCGGCAACGTGGGCGCGAACGCCGATGACCAGGAATCTGGCAAGCCCTATATCGAAGGCCTGGTGGTGCGCGAGTTTTCCGCGCTTCCTTCCAATTGGCGATCGCGCGAATCGGCGCATCAATATCTGGAGCGCTACGGCATCCCCGTAATTTGGGACATCGACACACGCGCCCTCGTGCTGCACATTCGCCAGCAGGGCGCCTTGCGCGGCGTTGTCTCGACCGACGATACGCCTGCCGAGCAACTGATCGCTGAAGCTCGCGCCCTGCCCACCATGGCCGGTCAGGAGCTGGCCAGCCGCGTCACCGCGTCGGAAAAATACCAGTGGGCGCGCGGCTCGATTGAGCTGGGGCGGCGGCTAGCTGCCTCTCGAGGTGCCCCGGCAGTCAATCCGGTCGCCGTGAAAGGGAATGGACACGCTGCTCCGCCGGCGCTACGCGGTTCGAGTTCGGCGCCCGACCAGCGCCCCGCCATCCGCCCGGAGGCTTCCGCCTCGGAGGCCCCCTATCGCGTCGTTGCCTATGATTTCGGCATCAAGCAGAACATCCTTCGCCTTTTGGTTGATCACGGCTGCCATGTCACCGTTGTCCCCGCTCAAACAACCGCCGATGACGTGCTCGCGCTCAAGCCGGACGGCGTATTCCTTTCCAACGGCCCGGGAGATCCCGAGCCAATGACATATGCGATCGAAAATATCCGGAGGCTGGTGGGTCGCGTTCCGATCTTCGGGATCTGTCTAGGTCATCAGCTCTCTGGCCTTGCCCTCGGCGGAAAAACCTTCAAGCTGAAGTTCGGCCACCACGGCTCGAATCATCCGGTGAAGAATTTGCTTACGGGCAAAGTAGAGATCACGGCGCAGAATCATGGTTTCTGCGTCGATCCCGATTCGCTCCCGGCCAGGGATGTGGAAGCGACACATCTCAATCTCAACGACTACACCAACGAGGGATTGCGCCACCGCTCGCTGCCGCTCTTTAGCGTCCAATATCATCCGGAAGCCTCGCCGGGGCCTCACGACGCCCGCTACTTGTTCGATGATTTTATCGAAATGATGAAAGAGAATTCTCGATGAGCCGTGTGGCGATTTCGCGCGCCCAGGGCGGAGACGGTCCCCAGCGGTGCTTCCACCGAAAGCAGGCAGCCTGTCGGGCGCCTGAATCTGCCCATCACGGAGGAAAACAGGTGACGAGCAGGGAAGGCGAAGCCCAGACAGGCGGATGCGCCCGACAATAATGCCGAAACGCACCGACATCCACAGGATCGTGATCATCGGCTCGGGGCCGATTGTCATCGGGCAGGCCTGCGAATTCGACTACTCGGGCACACAGGCCTGCAAGGCGCTGCGCTCGGAGGGCTACGAGGTCATCCTCGTCAACTCCAATCCCGCAACGATCATGACCGACCCCGAAATCGCCAGCCGCACCTACCTGGAGCCTCTGACGAAGGAATATCTAGAAGCGATCATCGCGGCGGAGCGGCCCGACGCGCTTCTGCCGACCGTCGGAGGCCAGACCGGGCTCAATCTCGCGGTCGAACTTGCCGAAGGTGGCGTGCTTGAAAAGTACGGGGTGAAGCTCATCGGGGCGCAGCTCGAGGCCATTAAGGTCGCCGAGGATCGGCTGCTTTTCAAGGATGTCTGCCGCCGGGTCGGACTGGAAGTGCCGAATTCCGCTGTGGTGACAACGACTCCCGAGGCGGTCCAACTGGCCGACCAGATGGGCTACCCCGTGGTGATCCGGCCGTCCTTTACGCTCGGCGGTACGGGCGGCTCGATCGCCTACAATCACGAGGAGTTCGGCGACGCCATTGCGCGCGCTCTGGACTCTAGCCCGGTTCACCAAGCCTTGATCGAGGAATCGGTGATCGGGTGGAAGGAGTTCGAGCTCGAAGTGATGCGCGATTTTCGCGACAACTTCGTGGTGATCTGCTCGATCGAAAACGTCGACCCCATGGGAATTCATACGGGCGACTCGATCACCGTCGCTCCCGCGCAGACGCTGACAGACAAGGAATACCAGCAGATGCGCGACGCGGCCGCCGCCATCATTCGGGCAGTCGGCGTCGAAACGGGAGGCTCCAACATTCAATTTGCAGTCGACCCGGAAACCGGTCGCATGGTAGTGATCGAAATGAATCCGCGCGTCTCGCGCAGCTCGGCGCTGGCCAGCAAGGCCACCGGGTTCCCGATCGCGAAAATCGCGGCCAAACTGGCGATCGGCATGACTCTGGACGAAATTCCCAATGACATTACCCGCAAGACCCCTTCCTGCTTCGAGCCGAGCATCGATTACGTGGTGGCGAAGATTCCGAAATGGCAATTCGAGAAATTTCCGGGCAGCGACACGACGCTTACCACCCAGATGAAATCAGTCGGCGAAGTGATGGCCATCGGGCGCACCTTTCAGGAAGCTCTGTGCAAAGGCATTCGCGCGCTGGAGCCGAGCACGGCGTGGCGCCCTCCTGCCGAGGTGAGCACGGCGCTGCTGCGCGAGCGCCTGCACGTGCCGGGCCCCGATCGCATTCACTGGCTGTTTGAAGCCATCGAACGCGGCATGACGCGCGAGGAAATCCATTCGCTCACGAAAATCGATCCCTGGTTCATCCGCCAGATGGAGGAGATGGTCGCGCTGGACCGACGGGTCGCTTCGACGACCCTGACGAAATGCTCCCGCGAGCTGCTTCTGGCGTCCAAACGCTCCGGTGCGAGCGACGAAGAGCTCGCCAAGCTCTGGAACGTCAAATCGGGTTCGGTGCGTGCGCGCCGTCACGAATTGGGCGTCGTGCCGGTTTTCAAGCGCGTGGACACCTGCGCCGCCGAATTTGAGTCCTTCACGCCGTACCTTTATTCCACGTACGAGGAATCGGACGAGTCCGGCATCACCGACCGGCCCAAGATCGTAATCCTGGGCAGCGGTCCCAGCCGCATCGGCCAGGGAATCGAATTCGACTATTGTTGCTGCCACGCTGCCATGGCTCTGAAAGAGGACGGCTACGAAACGGTGATGATCAACTGCAACCCTGAAACCGTCTCTACCGATTACGACACCTCCGATCGCCTCTACTTCGAGCCACTCACACTCGAAGATGTGCTCGCTGTTTTGGAACGCGAAGAGCCGCAAGGCGTGATCGTGCAGTTCGGCGGGCAAACTCCACTCAATCTGGCGCTCGAACTGAAGCGCAACCGTGCCAAGATCATCGGTACGGACCCCGAATCGATCGATCTGGCCGAAGATCGGCGCCGGTTTGGCGCGCTGCTGGCGGAGTTGAACATCCCGCAGCCACGCGGCGGGACCGCCCTGGCGCCCGAGGAGGCGGTCACGACTGCTGCGGAAATCGGACTGCCGGTGCTGGTGCGTCCGAGTTACGTGCTGGGCGGACGCGCCATGGTGATCGCTTTCGATTTGAAGACCGTCGAGGAATACGTCACCCAAGCCGCCCAGATTGGCAGCATCTCCGATCCCAAGCGCCCGATTCTGATCGATCAGTTCCTCGAAGACGCCACCGAAGTGGACGTGGACGCTATGGCCGACGGCGAGGATGTGGTCATCGCCGGAATCATGGAGCACATCGAAGAGGCAGGCATTCACTCCGGCGATTCCTCTTGCGTGATGCCGACCGTCTCGCTCAAGCCCGCCGTGCTCGAGCAGATTCGCGATTACACCGAGCGCCTGGCGCGCGCCCTTCGTGTGGTCGGCTTGATGAACGTGCAGTACGCGATCCAAAACGATACGGTGTATGTCCTGGAAGTGAATCCGCGCGCGTCGCGCACGGTTCCCTACGTGAGCAAGGCCACGGGCGTTCCGCTGGCCAAAGTCGCCGCGCGGCTGATGACCGGCCGCAAGCTGAAAGACCTGCAGCTCCCCATTACGCACGCCAATGGCGTCCAGGAACTCGCGGTCAGCGATTTTTACGCGGTCAAGTCGCCGGTGTTTCCGTTCAACAAATTTCGCGGCGTGGACACCATCCTCGGCCCGGAGATGCGTTCAACCGGAGAGGTGATGGGCATTTCGTCGAGTTTCGGTCTGGCCTTCGCGAAGGCACAACTGGGTGCCGGCCAACGCCTGCCGCTCGAGGGCATCGTCTTCATCAGCGTGAATGATCACGATAAGCGCCACGTCGTTCCCGTGGCTCGCGATCTGGCCGCCGCTGGTCTCAAGATCCTTGCGACGCGTGGCACCGCCAACGTCCTCAAGCGCGCCGGCATTGAAATCGAGTCTGTCTTCAAGGTGAATGAAGGACGGCCCAACATCGTCGATCTCGTCAAGAACGGCAATGTGCGGCTCATCATCAATACGCCGCTCGGTCGCGAATCGTTCTATGACGAGAAATCCATTCGCCGCGCAGCGGTTCGCTATAACGTGCCGTGCATTACCACGCTTTCGGCAGCCAGCGCCGCGGCCCGCGGTATTTGCGCCATGACCGGACACATCGCCGAAGTCGCCGCGCTGCAGGATCTGCATCGCCGCAGACCCGTCGCCTTGTCGTAAACCGGTTCGCACCATCCAGGGGGCCAGCCGCCAAAGCCTCTTCGGCATTTCGGAATCCTGCCGCAGCTCAAGCGAATCGAATCAGTGGTGGTCGGCTGGATGCGCATTTCCCATCGGTTCCGCCGTTATTGCCGGTGTTGGGGGCGGCGTGTATCATGACTGGCTTGATGCAGTCTCACTGTCTTTCCTTTCGGGAAATCCCCCATACCGGCAAGCTTTTTTCCACCTTTGTCGATGAGTTCAGCCGCGTTGCCTCTTATTACGCTCATCCGCCGGGGGCTCGCGGCGTCAAAGGGGCTGCGCGGGAGGTCCGGCTCGATTCCCGCGATCGCCGGAAGGTGGCGGAGATTCTTCGGGACCAGAATCGCGGCTGGGGTCTGGATGGCGCAATCGATCCCTCGGCCGAGCGCAATCTGGAGCGACTCGCCGCCGGGGCCGTTGCGGTCGTCACCGGCCAACAAGTCGGCCTGTTTTCCGGTCCCGCCTACACATTTTACAAGGCGCTCTCTGCGATTTGCTGCGCCGAAGAAGCGACGAAAGGAGGCATCGACGCCGTCCCTATTTTCTGGCTGGCCAATGAGGATCACGATCTGGCCGAGATCGCTCAGTCATCGTGGTCGACGCGCAGTGGCTACGCGCGCTACGAATTGCCGCACGATGACTCGGGCCGCCGCGTCGGCGAAATCCTTCTGGGAGAGTCCATCCAGGCCATCGTTTCATCGGCGGCCACGACTCTCGAGGGGCCGTTCGCCGCAGAAATCAGCCGCGCGCTCTACCAGTCCTATACGCCGCGGGATACCTACAGCTCGGCATTCGGGAAGCTCCTGGCGCGCACTCTGGCCGGTCGCGGCTTGATCCTTCTCGACCAGCTCGACCTTCGCCTTCACACGCTGTTCGTTCCCCCTCTGCGCGAGGCTGCCCGTCAGGCCGGTCGCATCCGGGAGGCGCTTCTGGCCCGCTCGAGCGAACTCCAGGGCGGCGGATATCATTCGCAGGTCAAGGTGACCAGCGAGACGACGCTTCTGTTCTGGAGTCGGAACGGGCGCCGCGAGCCGGTCCGCAGCAAGAACGGCAATTTCGTGGTCGGCGACACGGAAATTTCTCCTGGCCAGTTGCTGGACGTCATTCAAAAGGAGCCGCACCGTATCTCCCCGGGCGCGCTGTTACGCCCGGTCATCCAGGATACCATCCTGCCCACCGCCGCCTATATCGCCGGTCCGGCCGAGATCGCCTACCTGGCCCAAGCGCAGGTCGTTTACCAGGCGCTCGGCGTCCGGATGCCCGCCATTTTGCCCCGCGCGAGCTTTACCATCGTGGAGCCGCCCATCGCACGATTCCTCGCACAATACGACGCCGACCTGCGTGATGTGTTGGCCGGCCGCCAGCATCTGCGCGCCAAAATGGAGCAGAAATCGCTGACCGGCGCTCTGGCCAGCCGCTTCGATCAGGGCGAGCAGGAAGTGCGCCGTGTGCTCAGAAGCTTCGAGGAACCTCTCACCAAACTCGATTCCACTCTAGTCGAATCCCTGCACAGCGCCGAAGCCAAAATGCTGCACCAGCTCACGCAGTTGAAAGGAAAAGTGGCGCGCGCAGAGAACTTTCGCGCCGGCGTGCTCGATCGCCACGAGCGCATTCTGATCGATTCGCTCGCGCCCCATGGCGAACTTCAGGAGCGCACCCTTTGTTTGCTTCCGTTTCTCGCGCAGCATGGCCCTTCTCTTCTCGACGAGCTGGCGGCGCGGAGCTCGGTCGCCGATTGGGGGGAAGACAAATCTTGCGCCACGCAGCACCAGATCCTGTATCTGTGAGGTTGCCGCGGGCTCCTGTCTGTCCCTAGCCGCTGTCGCTATGGCAAAATCGGGCGACTTCTGGGAAAATTCTCGGCGGGAGATCGTCACAATGAGAATCGGACCGGGAAAACAACAGGGCCTTCAGGCCGTTTCGGACTCTCGCGGTGTGATTGCCGCGGCGGCCATGGACCAGCGCGGTTCTCTCAAGAGCGCCATCGCCAAGGACAAGGGCGTTGACAAGAGCGCCGTCACGCCCCAGATGCTCGAAGAGTTCAAAAGCGCCGTGGTGCGCGTGCTGACTCCGTTCGCGAGCGCGATTCTGCTCGATCCCGAATACGGCCTTCCTGCTGCGAAAGCCCGTGCGAAGAATGCAGGCTTGCTCCTGGCCTACGAAAATAGCGGCTATGACAATAGCCGGCCCGGTCGCCTCCCCGATCTGCTCGATGTCTGGTCCGTGCGCCGCCTCGTCGCTGCGGGCGCCGATTGCATCAAGATTCTTCTGTACTACACGCCGTTCGATCCGCCTCACATCAATGAGATCAAGCACGCTTGGGTCGAACGCATCGGGGCGGAATGTGCTGCCGCCGACGTTCCGTTTTTCCTGGAGCTCGTTGGGTACGAGGAAGGGACTGATGAGAAGGGGCTCGACTACGCGCACAAGAAACCAGAAATTGTGACCCGCAGCATGGAGGAATTCTCAAAGGCGCAATACGGCGTCGACGTCCTGAAAGTAGAAGCTCCCGTCAACATGGCGTTCGTGGTCGGGTGCCGGGCGTGCAAAGGGAACGCTGCTTACACGCGCGATCAAGCCAAAGATCACTTCCGCCGGGCCGCTTCGGTTTCCAGAAAGCCGTTCATTTACCTTTCCGCGGGCGTAAGCAACGATGTTTTCACGGAGACGCTGGAACTCGCCGCCGAAGCCGGAGTGAAATTCTCAGGGGTTCTGTGCGGCCGCGCCACCTGGAAGGACGGAATTCCAGTCTACGCCAAGCAGGGGGTCAAAGCCCTGGAAGATTGGCTCGCCGATCAGGGCGTGAAGAATATCAGGAACGTGAACGACCGGCTCAAGGCGGCGAGCCCTTGGTTCAGCTTCTACGGCGCCGCTTCGGCCTCCGCTTTATCGTAAGGCTCGTCGCGACCTGAGGGGCGCGCAACCCAGCGGTGCTCTATTGGGGCCCGCAGCGGGTCTCGACCTCCAACCGAAGGGCATCATCCATCATAGCGCCGCGCCTGGATTTCGCCGAACACACTTGCGCCGCCGTCAATCCCAGTGCTCCGCGCAGATCGGCTCCTTCCAGACTGGTGCCGCTGAGGACCGTATTGTTGAGCACGGAGGTTCCCAATTGCGCGCCGCCGAGGTTGGCTCCCTGAAGATTTGCGTCGATCAGAATGGCGCCACCAAACTGTGCTCCGCCCAGATCGGCTCCCGCCAGCACCGCCGACCATAGATACGCGCCTTGCAAGTCGGCGTGGTCCATGTGTGCGCGGCCGAGCAGCGCCTCGCGCATATCGGCCTTCTCCAGGTTCGCACGGTTCAGGGTCGCGTCCTCAAGCCGCGAGCCGTACAGGCTCGCCCCATCGAGACGGGCATCGGCCAAAAGCGCACCTTCAAGCTTTGAGTGCGATAAATTGGCCCCGCGCAGATCGGCACGCTGCAGATCGGCGCCGATGAGATTCGACCTGTCGAGATTCACCCCGCGCATGCGCGCCTGATCCATCACTGCGTAGCGCAAATTGCTCTGCCCAAGGTCAGCGTCGCGCAAGTCTGCCTGCGAAAGGAATGCTCCTTCGAAATCAGAATGCAGCAAGTGGGCGTTGGGCAGGAAAATTCCGTAGGCTTGCGCGTATCGCAGCCGAGCTCCGGTGAGTCGCGCTCCCTCGACCGATGGAACCTGGTCATCCGATACGGTCCATGAAGAGGGCCGCACCGAGAGCGATTTTTCGGTCAGGTCCGCATAGGGATCGTAGCCGAGTGCGGCGAAGATCGACGGGGCCCATCGCCGAATACTCGCCAGACTGTATTGGGGAGCGCGCGCGCGCTCGTGCGGCACGCCGACCACCGTACCGGCGGACAGGAACAGCAGGACGCCCCCCAGAATGGCCGCCGCTTTGACCGGATTGATCGTCCGTATCCTCTCCGCGAGCGTATGCCTCCATCTCCCTTCCAGCTCCCAGCGCTCCTGGTGGCGGCCAACCCTCGTGCTTGCGTAAACGGCGATTCCGGTGGCAACTGCGGCCAGAGTTGCTTCCAGAAGAGTCCCGTGGATCTCCTGACGAGTTAGATACCGGGCCCAGAACAGCAGCAGCGTTACGGGCACCACTGCGTAGCCCAACAGTAGCGCGAGAGCTCGTTCCACCAGCCGGGTGGACGATGGGTCAGGATTCATCCACCGGAAATGCGTACGCAGTAGACCGACGATGATGCTTGGCTGATCGTCACCCAACTCATGCCCGTCGGGAAAGATGGCAGGCAATTGCTGCACGGCGTCCCAGAGCTGCTGTAAATGAAAATGAAATATCAGATAGCAGGTGAACAGCGCGACCGGAATGATCAGGTAGGACTCTGCGGTAGGCAGCGCGGACGCGGCGGCGCGCGAGTGAAGAAACGGCAGCACGGCTGAATCGCTGACCAGCTGCGCATCGCTGGTCTTGCTGATGAGCAGCCAGGAAAGCAGACTTGCAGCGGTCATGGCACCGAAATAGCGGTAGGCCAGACGAGCGTTTCGTGCAAACTTGGTGGCCGCCTCGAATTCCATCAACTGCGGCGCCAGCAACGCGTCTCGCAGATTCGCTCCAGCGAGTTGGCGGGGCACCAGGCCCATGGCAGTTTCCAGTGTGGCGCCTTCCAAATTGGCACCTTCTAAATTGGCGCCAACCAGGCAGGATTCCTCGAGATCGGCCCGGACCAGGCAGGCGTCGCGCAAATCGGCCAACAGCATGTCGGCTGCGCGCAGATTCGCATCGTGGAGGTCGGCGAACCGGAGGTTCACGCTGATCAAGTCACCCGCTTCCAGGTCGGTGCCGGAAAGGTCGGCTCGGTTGCCCGTGCGTCCATGGGACTCGACCCATTCGCGATGACTTGCCAGCTTGTCATCGAGCGCCCAGTTTCGATAAGAGTCGTGTCGCGGTTCTTCGGTAGAGGTCGGGGGTGCAGCCGATTCGCTGGCGCCGGCCGGTACCTCCTCCGGGCCCATCTCCTCTCGAGCGGGAGGTTGCTGCTCCCCGGCTCGGGAAGATTCGGCGTCGATAGAAGGCGGAACGACTCCGGGGATCTCGATGCGAGGACTCGGGCCGGTCTCGCCTTCGATAGGCAGCTCGTCGCGTGCTTCGGTCGAGTGCACGGAGCCTGTTTCCTGGTCAGAGGTGGCTGAGGTTTCAAGCAATGGTTCGGCTATTTCCGGGACTATTTCGGCCGGGGCGTCGGCGGCGGCCGGGAGTTCGCGTGCCGAGGGGAGCGGCTCAGGAGCTCCTGTAGGGTCTTCCATGACCGCGACGACCGCAACGGCCTGGTTTTCGGTCGTAGACCCTGTGGGGCCCTCCGCCCCGGACGCCGCGGCCGAAATTTCCTCTGGCTCACGTTTAGAGGCGCTGGAACGAAACAGCCATGAAAAGATGCCGCGCCTCTTGGGCCGGGGCGGGTCGAGGGGCTGGAAGTCGCTCTGCTCGGGAGGGGCCTCAACAGGCGAGACATCTGCCGTGTCAGCGCTTTCCTCGGCTACCTGTTCGGGGAAGAGCTCCGCCAGAGCCTCGGTGGCGCGAGGCAGCTCCTCGGCGTGGATTAAGCCGCTGGTCGATTCCGGCTGCTGAGATTCGGGATCTTCTTGGGTGGGCGCCAACTCCTCCTCCACGTCTGCCCCCGTCGACACACCATCAAACTGAGACAACACGGTTCTTCCTTGCTCCCCTAAAAGGATCGGATTCTCCGAATAAAGTCAGTCTACCCCGTGCTCAGCATATCCCGGCAAATTGCCCGCGCCCCCCTGTCCAGGAGTGCAATACCGGTTCAGCTGGCCTGGCGATCTGGAATTTGAGTGGGGCTGCGATTACAATCCCGTTTCCTGCCACGATGCCAATTCTCTCGCCTCGAAAACACGCCGCCGGCAAAAGATCATCCACCTGGCGCCCAGGCGGCCTAAGCTTCTGGCAGCTGGCGAAAGCCGTCATTCACGAGATTCACCACGAGGACCTCTTTGGGGCCGCCTCCCATCTGGCTTTCAACTGGCTTCTGGCGCTGTTTCCGATGCTGATCGTGGTGTTGGCTTTGTTTGGCATTTTCGCTTCGCAATATCGCCTGCTGGAGGACAGCCTGTTTTCCTTCACGGCGGGTCTTTTGCCCTATGAGGCTTATCGCCTGTTAGGAGAGGTCACCGATGAGCTGACAAAAAACAGCGGCGGAGGAAAGGTTACATTGGGTCTCGTGGCGGCGCTCTGGTTCGCTTCCGGCGGCATGACCGCTCTGATTTCGACGCTCAATGTCGCCAGTCGCGTTCGCGAGACACGCTCGTGGTGGGCGGTTCGCTCGATCGGTGTTGCTCTGACGATAGCGTTCTCCGTTTTGCTTTGCTCTGCGCTGTTCCTGGTGGTGATCGGAGACCGCTTTGTTGACTGGCTGCGATTTCGGTTTCAATGGGCCTCCGCTGTTTGGGAGATATGGAGGGGATTTGAATGGCCGGCGGCGGCCCTCTTTGTAGCGGTTTGTTTTTCACTCGTTGATTACTTCGGACCAAACGCTCGCGAGCGTCGCTGGCGCTGGCTCAGTCCCGGTTCCGTTTTCGGAGTGCTCCTGTGGCTGGCCGCTTCGCTTGGCTTCCGGGCCTACCTTCATTTCTTCAATGCTTTCAGCGTTACTTACGGATCGCTTGGCGCGGTTATGATTCTTTTGGTCTGGCTTTATGTTACGGGTTTTGCTTTCCTCATCGGGGGTGTGATCAACGCGGAGATCGAGCGCGCAGCTAGTGGGGCACCGCCGTCGGAGTCACCTTCGTCCCATCCTGTCTGAATTCGAATCGCAGAACCCAGGCGCGATCTCCGCTGCCCTCCTGAGGGGCTGCGGGCGCAAACTTCCACTTGCTCGCAGATTGGAGCGCGAGAGTCGCGAAATATTTGCTCGGTCCGGGCGAATCGATGCTCGCTGCGCTCACATTGCCCGATGGTTCCACCTCAACGAGAATCGCCACTCGGATCGTCCCCTGAATTGTCTCTCGCGCGCTGTCGGGCACACGCGGCATCACCCGTTCGATCACCTCGTCGGGGGATTCGCCGGGAGGAATCTCCGCAGTGCTTGCGGCTGGCGCCGGCCCAGACAGTGCGGGCGCAAGCGGGGAACTGCTGGCAGGGTTGGCGGAATTTGACCTGGGGGCTGCCGGCCGAGGCGATCCTCCGGCCTCGACGACGGGCCGCCTACTAGCGCGGCTTTGCAGCCGGTCCAAAATTCTGGGCGCCGTCAGAATGACCACCACCGCTAAGGCCACCAGCAGCGCGGCTGGGGCGAACGCCCGCCACGTTGTGGCAACGGCCGGCCGCCTGGTTGGCCTCACTTGGCCGTCCACCCTCAACTGAGTGGGTGGCCGAACTTCCGCTCTGGTCTCAGGCGGTACGGCTTGTGCTTGCGCTGTTGGCACGGGCGCTTGGAGCCGTGCGGTGATCTCGGAAATGCTCCATCGTCGCTCTGGTTTGCACCGCAAACAGTTTCGAGCGATCTCCCCGAAAGGGTGTGGCATCGGAGCAGGCAGAATCGGATCGCTTGTACTCCATCGAGGCCGCTGCTGCGTGAGTGCTTCGACGATCACCGCGCCCAGCGACCACAGGTCGGCTGCCGTTGAACAGCCTTGAGTTGCAAGTTCAGGTGCGTCGTAGACGCCTCCCCTTGCCGTGCGTGTGCTGCCGACGGCGCAAATCGTGTCGCCCGAGATTTTCACTTGGTCGCCGATCGCCAAAATGTTTGCCGGCTTGATGCCCCCATGAGCGAAGCCTTTCGCCTGCAGGAATGCCAGACCAGCGAGAATGGGCGGCAGCATGTCATGCACTTCGGCGGGCGTGAGCGCCCTTTGCGGCAGGATTTCCGCCAGTGCTTCGTCGGCGCGCTCCATCACGACGTACACCCACTCCTGCTCCCCGATTCGGCACAGCCCAGTTTCAAACAGCCGCACAATGCTTGGGTGGGTAAGGCTGGTCGCGCGAGACCAGCGCAAAAGATGATCCTTGGCCTGGGCCCGATCCGCGCGAATTAACTTGATCGCGGCGGGCTGCCCTTCCCGTCGAGTCGCGTATACGCGCGTGCTCTCGGAAGCGCCGAGATACGCCTCGAGCTGGAACTTCTCATCGACGATTTGGCCTGCCCATTGCTCCCCAGTCTCGTTCATGGCACCCCACGATCGGCGGCCCGAGTCGCGCCGCTTGTCGGCCCTGAAGCTTTCTCTGGGTTTTCAGGATCGCCCGGGCAAATCCCAGGTCACATCATGAGTCGATTCGGGGCGAAAGCGCAACTTGGCTTTACGCAAGTGGGCAAAGGTACAACCCGCGCGTCGAGGCTGCGAGGCTGCCTGTCGGGCTCCTTCCCCAGCCGGTCCGGGCGGTTCGACGGTGGCGGTGAGGGACCCGTTTTGGATCTGGCGTAGACGGGAATGGCGCACTACCTTGAGAAAACGAGTTCGCCCAACTCGATCGACAGCGCCGCATCGAATTCGCTGCCGTAAGACGCTTCTTAAAGACGGGCCGGTTCGGGAGCCGAGCTCTTACAACTGAGCCCGCAGCCGAGGAAGCTACCAGCCGAATCGCCGTGTTCCCGGCCGCCTCAAACTCTTCCCAATCGAAGAGCCGCCTTTGCGTCACCTGGAGGAGTTCGGTGGGCCTTTTTCCAGGCGGCACTGCGCCGGGCGAGAGGCTCTTTTGAACCAATTCAGCAGGCTTTGGGCGAGTCGCCGTGTACTTACCAGGCGGGGTTTCCGCCTCGGAAAGCCCAATCGGCCACCTGCTCGTTGTAAATCTTTCGTTTGCTGAAAAACCACTTGCCGTCCACTTTGACCATCTCATCTTCGTAGTGGCCGAACGAATCGAGAGTGGCAGTCCGTGTGGGATTGTTGTTTCCGTAGTGAAACCAATAGGCTCTCCCCACGGCTTTGTTGCCGTCGATCTTGATGACGATGTTCGAAATGTTGTGGCGCCCGACAGCGGGACGCCGCCCCGAACCATCTTGCGCAGCGCGGTCTTGATCTCGTTTGCCCATATCCGCGATCAGTTTTCGGATCGCCTCGCGACCTCTTACCGCGGGACCGTAGTCGAGCACGCCATCCTGGGTGAACGTCGACGCGTATGTGTCCGCATCTTTAAAATCCAGGGCAAACATATACCGAGCCTGCAAATCCTCGATCAGGGCTCGATCCTCGCCGTAGCTGCTTTCCGTAGATCGTGACGAAACCGCGGATGCAAAAATCAGGCCTGCCATCGCGCACACGAGAATAGTCATGGCTGCCTTGCCCATTTTCGGTTCCTCCCTCCGAGTTCGGATTTTTCGATTCCGGCGCGGCACATCATACAGCGTATCTGTTTCCTGTGGGTTGGCACCTGCGGGGCAGGGAGACGGAAACGCGGCGGCTCGTGTCTCAGGCGAGCTCCACCTGGGGCGCTCGGCGAGTCGGGCTGTCCCCAATCGGAAGGCACCAACCCGAAGCTGAATCAGCGTATGATCACGTAGTAGGGGAGTTGATAGCGATCGTGAGAGTGGTTCCGGCCGCCAGTTTTCCGACCAGTTGCCGAACTCGAGCAGGAGAGGAACAGCGTGGATAGCAAAACAGCACCAGCGCTCGCCATGGCGACCCGCACAGAGTCGGACAGCATGGGCAAGATCGAGGTCCCGTCGGACCGCTACTACGGCGCGCAAACCGCGCGGTCGCTGATCCACTTCGATATCGGCACCGATACGATGCCGCCCGAGCTGATTCGTGCCTTCGGCACTCTGAAGAAAGCCGCGGCGCTCGTGAATCAGGATCTCGGCAAGCTCCCGCCGGAAAAAGCCCGGTGGATCGTGCAGGCTGCCGACGAGGTAATCTCTGGAAAACTCGACGGGCATTTTCCCCTGCGCATCTGGCAGACCGGCAGCGGTACGCAAACCAACATGAACGCGAACGAGGTGATCTCCAATCGTGCCATCGAAATTGCCGGCGGCGTCATGGGCAGTAAAAAGCCGATTCACCCGAACGATGATGTCAATATGTCGCAGTCGTCAAACGACACGTTTCCCACCGCCATGCACATCGCCGCCGCCTCGCGTGTCGCCCAGGATTTGATTCCTGCGGTCGAGCGACTCCGCGATGCGCTCGACGCCAAGGCGCGCCAGTTTGCAAGGGTCGTCAAGATTGGGCGCACGCATTTGATGGACGCAACTCCCCTCACCGTCGGCCAGGAAATTTCCGGCTGGGTGAGCATGCTCGATCGGGATGTGGCCCGCATTCGCGAGGCGCTTGCGGGGCTATACGATCTGGCGATCGGCGGCACGGCCGTGGGTACCGGCCTCAACGCTCATCCCGAATTTGCCGAGCGCGCCGCGAAGAAAATCTCCGAACTCACCGGGCTCCCCTTCCGCTCTCACCCGAACAAGTTCGCCGCACTTTCCTCTCACGACGAACTCGTCTTCGCCAGCGGCGCACTCAAAACGCTGGCCGCATCGCTCATGAAAGTTGCCAACGATGTGCGCTGGCTCGCCTCCGGTCCGCGAGCCGGTTTGGGCGAATTCGTTCTTCCTGAAAACGAGCCCGGTTCTTCAATCATGCCCGGGAAAGTGAATCCCACGCAGTCGGAAGCCGTAACGATGGTTGCTGCGCAGGTCTTCGGCAACGATCTGGCTGTCGGGTTCGCTGGCTCGCAGGGCAATTTCCAGCTGAACGTGTTCAAGCCGGTCATCATTTACAACTTCCTTCATTCGGTTCGTTTGCTGGCCGACGCTTGCCGGTCGTTTCGCGAGCACTGCATCGAAGGCATGGAGGTCGCGCTTGATCGCATCCGGCACCACGTGGATAGCTCTCTGATGCTAGTCACCGCGCTTACGCCAAAAATCGGCTACGACAAAGCCGCCGAGATCGCCAAGAAAGCGCATCACGAAAAACTGACCCTTCGCGAAGCGGCTCTCCAGCTAGGCTATCTCACGGAAAACGAATTTGACGAAGTCGTCCGCCCGGAAAACATGACCCATCCCTGAAGGCGCGGGGGATGGAGGAACCGCGCCCCATCGTGTAGGAAAGCGGGTCGGACCGGCTGGCGGGAATTCCTGCGGCCGGTCTTGGTCAAACGCGTAATTCTTTGGCGACATGGCCCGAAATGTTCGTTTGCACAGGTGCGCCGAGCGATTCATCATCGCGCACGTCGGCTTGCTTCCGCTGGTTCGGCAGGTCGAACAACCGTGGGTCATCTAAGGAGGAACTTCGATGAGGCGTTGGCTTTTGAGTGTGGCTGCCCTGGTTGCACTGGTTCTTAGCATGGCTTTTCCGACGGTCGTTCCCGCGGCGCCGCCCGCGCCAAAACCTCAGCCGGGTACGCCGGCCGCTGCAGCTGAGGAGCACCCTGAAATCCGCGACGCGATCGCTTCACTCCGCCGAGCTCGCGAGCATCTAAATCACGCGGCGCACGATTTTGGGGGCCATCGCGTCGACGCGATTAAATCGATTGACGAGGCGCTCCACCAGCTCCAAATCTGCATGCAATACGATCGGTAGCAAGGACGATCTCGGCCCGGTTTGCGGCGCCTGTCCCTCGCAGCGGGCGTCGCAAGCTGGGCGACGTTTCCCTGTCCCGCTTGAAGGAAATCCCTTTGGTAGTGCCTTCTACTGGCGGATGGCCGTGGAGACGGGCGCGGCGGGATGGCTCCGAATTTCCCGAATGATCTTTTCGGCCAGATGTTGGCTGGTGGCGCACTCCGAGTCGTTGATGCGGCACTGGGCGATGGTCAACTTGCAACCGCATGTGCACATTTCTGAGTTCAGCCGCTTGAGTGCGGCACGCTTTTGGTCTTCCGTCAGCCCCTGGAAGTCTACGCCGGGCAATTCCTTGGCGCGGATCGCATTCTTCAGGAAAATTTGCCCCGTATCTTCGAACGTCTCGACTTTTGCCTCGACCGGCATACCGAGCAGTGCACGAATCTCCGAATCGTAGGTATCGATCGGATAGAGGCCTTCGTGCTTTTCCACGATGCGCCCATCGGTGTTCACAAGGAACGACGTGGGAAGCGCCGGTATGCCGCCGTATTCTCTGGAAAGCGTGCTGCTGCCCATGACGACGGGGTAATCGATTTTCATCTCCTGTGCGAACTGTCTGACTTCTTCAGGAGGAGAATCATCCATGGAGATTCCTACGATCTCGAGCTTCTCGCGGAAACGTTTCGATAACTCGACCATCTCGGGAATTTCATCCCGGCAGGGCGGGCACCAGGTCGCCCAGAAATTCAACAGCACTACCTTGCCGCGCCAGCTGGCAGTCGAAACAACCTGGCCATCGAGATCGGTCAGCAAAAACGGCGGCATGGGCTGGGGATTACTGGCAAAACGGATCACCATCTGTGTCCCCTCGTTGCCCTGGCGCTTTTCGTTTCGCGAAGCGTGGCGGGCGGAGGCAGACGGCCGCACGGCCAGCGCCAGTGACAGGAGCGCCGCCGCGGCGATGGCCGCGATGATCGAAAATTTCCTCATGGCCTTCGGGTTTCTATTATGCGGCAGAGATTTGCGCCACACAATCAAGCGGTGGCGATGGCGGTGTTCGAGCCGGCCGCAGGGCGGCCTAGCCGAGAGGAGAGCTCTTCGCCCCGAGAAGCGTACCTGGCTCTTGAAACGACAAGCCCCGGAGCTTTTGGGCAGCCCAGGTGCACCCGGCCGCCCCTGTCGGTCGCATTCGATGGGGTCGCTGAACGGGAAGAAGGGGTCGTTCCTCGGCCGTGCGATAATCTTCCCAGGGCATGCGCAATATCAAACTCACGATTTCCTACGATGGCGCGAGCTTCCACGGCTGGCAGTATCAGCCGGGCATCCCTACCATCCAAGGCGCGATCAACCAGGTCGCCCGCAAGATCACACAGGAGAAAGTCGTCGTTCATGGCGCCAGCCGTACCGATCGAGGCGTGCACGCGCTCGGCCAGGTGGCGCACTTCAAGACGCAATCGGCGCTATCGCCCCAGGAATTCCAGCGAGGACTCAATGCCTTGCTTCCTCCGTCGATTCGTATCGTTGCCGCCGAAGAAATGGGCCAGGATTTTCACGCTCGCTGGTCGGCGCAGGGAAAAACGTATCGGTATCGCATCTATCGCGGACACGTGCTGCCTCCGTTTGAATACGGCCGCGCGCTGCATTATCCGTGGCCGCTCGACGAGCAGCGGATGGCCGAGGCCGCCCGGCTATTCGAAGGCGAGCACGACTTCAGCGCATTCGCCGCATCTTCCGGTTCGGAGGAGGATGACCTCGATCGCAGCGTGCTGCGGGTGATTCTCTCGTCGGAAATTGTGCGGGAATCGAGCGGCGAGGAGATCGCCTACGTGGTCCGTGGGCGATCGTTTCTTCGCTACATGGTTCGTAAGATCATCGGCACGCTGATGGAAGTCGGGAAGGGGAGGCTCACAGCCGAGGATATTGTCCAGCTGTTCGAGTCGCGTGACCGTTCGCGCGCCGGCCCGACCGTGCCGCCTGACGGTCTTTATCTTGTCTCGCTCGAGTATCCCGATCCGACCGATTCGCTTGCTCGAATGACCTTGCGGCGCGCAAAGCTCTAGTCACACGCACCCGCATTTTTTTGGTGACGACCACCAAGGATCGGTTTTCTGGCTTGAAAAGGGCCTAGAGCGGCCGCTCTCCGATGACGGTGGTTCGCACCAGGTGCCGGCGTTCGTTGGCGTAATCGTGAATCCCGCAATGTTGCAGGAATCGATTGTCCCAGACGATCAGCGTATTCGGCTTCCAGCGGACCCTGCATTGATACTGCAGCTTGTGCGGCAAGTACGCCAGATATTCCAGCAGCGGACGGCTGTCTTCCTCGCTCCAGCCCTCGAACCGTTTGAAGTACGCCGGTGTCACATACAGGGCTTTGCGGCCTGTCCGCGGATGGCGGCGCACAGCCGGGTGGATATTCTCGAGTTCTTCTTCCTTGAAGTCGTGCGTTTCTCTCAGGCGCAGCTGCTTGTCCTTATCGAGCTTCGCATTCTTGGACCAAATGTCCTTGCCCGAGTAGACGACCCGGAGTCGCTCGAGCACTTCCTTCAGGCCTTCGGAGAGCTCCTCATAGGCCAGATACATATTGGCGAACGCCGTATCGCCGCCGTAGCGGGGCGCATCGACTGCGCGCATCACCATGCAGAGCGGCGGTCGCATCAGAAACGGGCTGTCGGTGTGAAATTTGGTGAAGGGAACTACACTGGCCGGCTCATGGGCTTCACGGCGCACTTCCTGCATCAGGCGGTCGCCCGCGTAGATAGGGGCCTGCGGCAGCTCGGTCAGTTCTCCGAACAGCCTAGAAAAGGCCTTGTGTTGTTCATTGCTGAGATCCTGGTCCCGCAACATGATCACAAGGAAGTGCTCGAATGCGGTCATGATCTCGCTGAGCACTTCATCCCGAAGCGGCTTGCGCAGATCCACGCCAGTGATTTCTGCGCCGCAGGCACCCGTCAGGGGCTCAACGCCGATCTGATGGAACTCGGGCATCTCTCTTCCGGCCACGATGACCCCGCCGTTGGCAGCCGGCATCTGTTTTGTCTCAACGCTCACGGCGACCTCCCGTTGCAGTCGCGTCCTGAACATCGAACGAAGCCGCTCCCCTATACATAGCCGGAACCGACGCGGGTGTCTATTGCTTTGTACAGACAGATCTTGTTAGCGGCTGGGCACAAGACGCGCCCGGCGTTTGCCCGCTTGTGCCGTCTTGCGGCTCCCCGTAGTGCTTTCGGCACGGAAAAAGGCGCGCATGGAGTCGAGGAAGGAAAGAACCGCACGGGAGGTCTCGTTTTTTCGCCAGGCCATGCGGACTTCCACCGTGGCGCCGGGCTCGTCGAGCGGGACAGCCACCATTCCGCTTTTTGGCACGGGGTAACTCTCGATTTCGTCCGGCACGATGAACACGCCGTCCCGCGAGGCAAGGAGAAAACGTAGGACCGCTCCGTGGGGCGTGGGCGGCGGTAGCTGCACAATCTCCGGCGCGGCCCCGGCGCGCTCGTAGAGCCACAGGATCCGATCGTGCAGACTGGAAGACACACTCCGGCTGTGAACGAACAGCGGCCGCTGAGCAAGATCAGCGGCACGCAGCGCCTTGCGTTTGGCGAGCGCGCTGGCCCGGCTGACGAGCACAATGAACCGTTCCTGGAACAGCGGCTCGGAAACCAAGCGCACGGGGTCGACGTGGGGCCGAAGAAATCCGACGTCGATTTCGTCGTCGATGAGAGCGTTGTTCTGCAGAGCGGAGAAAATATCCCGACATTGAATCTCAACGCCCGGAAAATTCTTCGTGTGCGCGAGGAATGCGGGGCTTAATCGTTCCGCGAGATGCAGGCCGAGCCCCACTCTCAGAAAACCAGCATCTCCGTTTTGCGCCAGCGTTACCGTGCGCGGGATTCGCTCGACCTGCGTCGCGAGCGCTTTCGCTTCCAGCAGCAAAATCCGCCCGGCATCGGTCAGAGCCACTCGCCGCCGATCGCGCACGAAAAGTTGCGCACCCACTTCCTGTTCTAATTCCCGGATCGTGCGACTGAGCGGCGGGACCGTGATGTGCAGATGCTCAGCGGCCCGGGAAAAACTGAGGTGTTCAGCAACGGCGATGAAATAGCGCAGCTGGCGGAATTCCACGCGCTCATCTTAATCTTGCGGCGCTCGAAAATAAACACCGCACGCCCTGCGCTAGGGCGTTTGCGGGACTCGCTTTTATCTCGGTGCCCTTGCTTTCAGTTCCAGAAAATTTCAATGGGAAGGGCCTGCCAATCGAAAAAAGCTCCCGGGATCGATCGATCCCGGGAGCTTGGAGAGAAAAAGCCGGCGAGTGGCCGTCTACACCGTAAAGGAGCTGCCGCACCCGCAGGTACTCTTCACATTGGGATTATTGAATTTGAAACCCGCGCCTTCAAGCGTTTCGATGTAGTCAATCGAAACACCGTCCAGGTACATTTCACTCATCTGGTCGACCATGACCTTGAGCCCATCGAACTCGTAGACGTTGTCGCTGGCGTCGTTCACCTGATTTTCAAAGGCCATCCGGTAGCTAAACCCCGAGCAGCCGCCGCCCACCACCGCGACACGGAGACCTGCCGGCACGGGCGTCTGCTGGCCAAGTATCTCCTTTACCTTGTTCACCGCCACCGGCGTCAATTGAACCATTCTGACACCCTCCAGAAGGCGCCGCATGTCACGCCGGGCGCCTAAGTTCACTTTGAGTATATCAAATTCAGAAACGCGGCGCACGGTTCACCGGCGTGGGACTGACCAAGCTCTGCTTTTCCTGGCTAGGGCTGCACGGTCGCTTCCGTATACACTGACTAAGTCACGATGACACATACCATTACACTAATCCCCGGCGACGGAATCGGACCAGAAATCTGCTCCGCTGTAAAACAGATCCTCCTCGCTGCAGGCCTCGCCATCCGGTGGGAGGAGATGGCGGCGCGCGGCGATGTCGACCGCCGCGGCTCCTACGCGATGAACGCCGAGCTGATCGATTCGATCCGCAGGAATCGCCTCGCCCTCAAGGGACCGCTCGCCACCGCGGTCGCTGGGGGACATCCCAGCATCAACGTTGGATTGCGGAAGGCGCTCGACCTATACGCCAACGTGCGACCGGTCAAGAACCTGCCCGGAGTCCCCGCGCAATTCCAGGGTGTCGACCTGGTGCTGATTCGGGAAAACACCGAGGACCTTTACGCGGGACTCGAACACGAAGTCGTGCCTGGCGTCGTCGAAAGTCTGAAGATCATCACTGAGAAGGCCTCGACCCGCATTGCGCGCTTCGCATTTCAATACGCGCAGAAGCATGGCCGCCGCCGGATCCACGCAATTCACAAGGCCAATATTATGAAGATGTCCGATGGTCTTTTCCTCAACTCGATTCGTAAAGTTGCCACCGAATATCCCGAGATCGAATACAAAGAACTGATCGTCGACAACGCCTGCATGCAGATGGTCCTCAATCCGCATCAGTATGACATGTTGCTGCTCACCAATCTCTACGGCGATATCATGAGTGATCTTGCCGCGGGCTTGGTCGGAGGACTGGGCGTCGTCCCCAGCGGCAACATCGGCGAAGAGGCCGCCATCTTCGAAGCAGTTCATGGAACTGCGCCGGACATCGCAGGCCGGGGCATTGCGAATCCGACGGCGCTGCTGATGAGCGCCATCATGATGCTCGATCACATCGGAGAATCCTCTGCCGCGCGGAGGATTGAATCCGCTCTCGCGCGGGTCTCTGGCCGAGGCGCCTCACTGACGCCAGACGTTGGTGGCTCGGCCACGACTTCCGAATTCACCCGAGCCGTCATCGGGGCGATGGGCAGTTAGACAACGTCGGTCGGGAAGTAAGAAGTGAGCTCTGCTATTTTTTGCTTTCCCGCCCACGGCTGCTTCTAGCTGGACGGCGGAAAGTGACAACCACGATCGCACCGGAATCAATGGCCGCGCCCGACCGTTTGGCGGGCGCAAAACGCCACTGCTTGGCGGCAGCCAGCGTAGCGGCGGTCAGCGGTTCAAGACCGCGCACGACCTCGGTGGACTCCAAGTTGCCCTCGCGGTCGATCGATTCATACAGGATGACGCTGCCTTCGGCGCCGCTCCCGGACGGATATTCGGGCTCAACCGTTGTAAGCGGCACTACCGCCGCATCAGGCAGCGACGGGAACGAATCTTCATAGTGGTGCACAGTCGCGGAGCGAGGTGGGACGTAGGATTGCGGGAACTGAAAGTCGATTGCCATCCGCGCTTCGACGGGCTGACCGTCCACGCGGGCGGGAAAAAATGTCCAGGTGCGGACAGCATCGCGCGCTTGCTCTAGAAAAGGCTCATCTCCTCGCACAACTTTGAGGTCAGAAATGATTCCGCGACGATCGACCAGGGCCTCGAACAGCACTTCTCCGCCGAAGAGCGATTGCCACGGATATGGCGCGGGAACCAGCGAAAGGGGCGCAGGTGCGGATGTGCTGATAGTCCCCGCGTTTTGTGGACTGGTGCGCCAGGCGATGCCTTTCCGCTCGAGGAGCGCAAGGGCGTAATGGATCGGGATCACGGCCCCCGGGAGGGGCGCGATCTCGGCGGCCCCGCGTGGGTTGGAAAGGGATGTTCTCGGGGCGGCAAGTCCCATCGAATCGTCGCGCAGCCATTGCCCCTCAATCAGCCCCACAGCCTCGTGCGAGTCAACTGCAATCACCGGGGCACCGCTCTCACCTGGCCGCACAGCGTGATTAAAGAGGAATAGCTCGGTATCGGCGCGCCCCTTTTCAAGCTGTGAAAACTCAAAGCCCAGCACTTCGCCCGGTGAACGCTCTTCAAAGGCAGGCTCTGAAGTGTAAGCATCCCGGGGATTCAGGGGCTCCAGGGCCGCCGCCACCACGCTCTCGCCCGGGAAGGCCATTTCGTGAGCGAGCGGCAAGAACGAAACGGTCTCTCGGCTGTTGAAGGAGTTGGGACTGGCGCGCAGGATGGCCACATCGTGATCGCGATCGACGGCGACCAAAGTGGCCTGCGCGAACTCGAGCGGTGCGCCCGGATGGCGAAGCAGGACGTAGGGCTGACCTCCGTGAAGCTGGCTGAGGACATGCGCAGCGGTGAGCAGGTACCCATCTTCATCGATGAAGAAACCGTTCCCGTAGAAAATGTAGCGGTAACCGCGCGGAGAGGGAGAATGATCCACTTGGTAGACGATCGGGCAAAGGGCTCTGCTGAGGGTGCGCTCATCGAGGGGCGCCCCAGTTTCTTGGTTTGCTGCCGAATCGGGTCCGCGCACTGCTCTGCTGTGGGTCGACACCAAGCAGCCAAGACTCATAACAACGACCGCCGCGAGCTTGCCATTGAGCGCCATGTTGGAAGTATTTTCCCACAGCTATTCTGCCGCAAGAGTGATCTCGTCTGCGCGCCGCGTTCGATAGTCAACCCGAACGCTCGCAGCGTCCTCCTGACCGAGCCAGCAGGCTTCTCCGAGCAAAAAGGAGCGAACGAGAGCGTAGGACCGCAAGAGCCCCAGAGTGCTTCAAGCGATCATCGAAACCGGGAAGATCATGCGTCACATCGAACGGGCGCCCGACGGGCTCCAGCCGCGAGGAGTCCGGGTCAGCAGCCAAGCGGTCCAGAGCCGGTTCGCAGCAGCCGTCTGCTACCGTCTGCATCGGGTTGAGGTTCATTCAAATCTGAGGCCGGAGAACGCCGCGGACAATGCTGCGGCTGCTTCACTTGCTGGTCTTCGGTACAGTAGAGGATCGGGCAAGGCGAGAATCGCGAGCCATAGCGGGCTCCGTTGAGCTTGCTAGACTCGTGCGAAGAGGGTAGGTGCGAGATGGCCGGCTCGATTTACAAAAGAGTTTACCAAGCCGTGGTGTGGTCGACATTTCTAGGGCTGGCGTGGATTCTGGCGCTCGTACTGCACAAGGCGCCTCCACCGGCTGTCGCGACCGATCCCGCGGCTGCTGCCCGTGCCGCGCAAAAGTTCGCTGCGGCGGATGAAGCCAAGGCCGCTGGAGAGCCCGGCCAACGAGTCACGCTCGATCGGACGGAACTGAATTCCTACCTTACTCAGAACCTCCAGCTCGAACCTTCACCTACCTCGCCACCAAACCCGACCGTCCCCGGAGACTCTTTCAACAGCACAGCTCCGCCAGCACCCTTGTCGACCGATCCTGCAGCGGGGCTCCCGGCCGATGGCGCGACATTGGAGCAGGTGCAATCGACTGTGAAGAATGTGAAGGTCGACCTGGATGGCGACCTCGTGAAAGCCTACGTGGTGTTCGATTTCCACGGCAAAGACTTGTCGCTGGAGCTCGAAGGGCACCTCGGCTCCGAGGATGGTTATCTGAAGTTCGATCCTGTCGCTGGAAAGCTCGGGGACATGCCGCTGCCGCAATCAGTGCTGCAAACCAGCGTCGACAAGCTGATGGCTTCACCCGAAAACCGCGAAAAGCTGAGATTACCGGACGCTATCAGCGACATCCAGATCATCAACGGCCAGGCGGTCGTCTCCTACAAGTGATTTTCATCCCTGGTGGTGCGCCGAAAGCGCCTGAAATCTAATGGAAGTGAATTGTCTGAAAGCCAGAAGGAGTGATGGGCGTGTAGGCGACGTACAGCAGCCAGTAGACGATCACACCGGTAACGGAAACATAGAGCCAGAGGGGAAGTGTCCAGCGCGCGATGGCTCGGTGCCTGTCGAAGCGGCTGCGCAAGCCGCGCGCCAGTGTAATCACCACGAGCGGCACAATCACGATCGCCAAAGTGGTGTGCGAAAATAGAATCGTGAAGTACACAGGACGAATCCAGCCGTGGCCGCTGAAGCGGATGACTCCGGCATGCGCGTGAAAGTAGAGATAGAGGATCAAAAAGACCGTCGAGCAGAAGAACGCGGCAATCATGCAAAAACGATGCAGGCCGATTTTTCGCTTTTGGATGAAGGCAAAGCCTGCCACCAGAAGAATCGTGCAAGCACCGTTGAGCGCTGCATTGACGGCGGGTAGCTGGGCCAGGCTCACGGCAGAACTCACCGCGCGGTCATCAGGCGATCGAGTACCAACCAAATGAGCAGCAGCGGAATGTGTACAACGGTTGCGTGCATCAGCCACTTGGCGCGAACGTTGGTGCGCGCGCGATTGGCCCACAAACCCGCCTGCAAGAGCAGCATCCCCAGAATCAGCGCGCCAAAGAAGTAGCGGAGGCTCGCCATTCCCACTACGGAAGGTAGCGCGCTGACCCACACCAGCACCGCCGAGGCCATCACGATTTGCCGGAACGTCCGATCGCCCTTGGGATCGATCACCGGAAGCATGCGAACTCCCGCCCGCATATAGTCTTCGCGATACATCCATGCGATGGCCATAAAGTGGGGAAATTGCCAGACGAAAAGAATGGCGAACAGCACCCACGCGCCGAGCGAAAGCGTGCCATGCGCGGCAGCCCATCCGATGATCGGAGGCAGGGCTCCGGGAATGGCGCCCACAGGGGTGGAAAAAGTGGTTCGAGTCTTGAGTGGCGTGTAGAGGCCCAGGTAGAGCGCTGTGGTCGAGAGCGCGACAAGGGCAGAAAGCCAGTTCGCCCCGAAACCGAGCCAGAGCGCGCCGAGCGTTATGCAGGTTGTGCCGAAGGCCAGCGCCTCGCGGGGCTGCAACTGTCCTGAAGGCAGTGGCCGCGCGGCGGTGCGACGCATGCGCGCATCCACTTCGCGTTCGACGTACTGATTGAGCGCCGCGGTACCGCCGGCCACCAGAAGCGTGCCCCCGAGCGTGTTGAGCAACCGAATCCAGTCAAGCGGGCCGGCCGAGCCCAAATAAAATCCGGAGACGGTCGTGACTACGACCAGGAAGGTCACGTCCGGCTTGGTCAGCACTACGTAAGCCCAGGGCTTATCGATCGCAAAAAAGGAATCGACGCGCGTTTCGCTCATCGCAGCGCTCCAGCACTCTCGGCCGAGTGCACCGACTGGGCCTCGGCAGCTGGGCCGGGAATCAAGCGGAAAGTCATGAGCGTGAAAATCACCGATGCAGCCAGCGTGAGCGCACCACCGAGAACGTGAGCGACGGTGAGCGTCACATAGAGAAAAGTCGGTTGCGCGGATTGCGTTGCCAAGACTCGAACGGCATACCATGCGGCGAAGCCGAGCAGAATCTGGAGGCCGAAAAACGAATGCAGGAAAATTGTCGCGCGGCGCAGGTCGGCATTTCCACCGAACCGGCTCTTGGCAGTGCGTCCGGCCCATACCACCATGACGGTAACCACGGCCGCGCCCGCCAAGTGCGGATCGATACCGAATGCGCCATGGCGGAAGGCGGCACCCAAAATCAGCTGCGCCAGGATGGCGAGTGTGGTGAGAGTCGCAAGCAGGCGCAGACCGGGCGATTTCCTATCCTCAAGCCAGGAAGAGTCCTTCTGCCACCAAGGGCTGAGATAAAGCGACAGTCCCACGAGCGTCATGAAGAAGATCTGCGCCAGAGTTGCGTGCGCCGTTGCCGAAACGATGGGGTGAATTTCTTCAACGCGCAACGCCCCGAGTCCCGCTTGGGCGAGCACGAGAAGCAGGGCCAGCCAACCGAGGGGCTTCGCCGCGCGCCGGCCCGCCAGCTTCGCGAAGGTGAGCCAAATTGCCAGGAGGAAGGTCAGAATCACCACGATGCCTGCGATCACACGATGAGCGTATTCGAAGCGGATTCCTCCGACCAGCGGCGGGATCAGCTTTCCGTAAGCCAGGGGCCAATCAGGAACCGAGTCGGCAGCATCGTTGCTGGTAACGAGTGCGCCCGCCATCAGCAGCAACACCGTGCACCCTGCCGTCAGCGCCGCGAAGCGGTGGACACCCGTCTGGCTGGATCGACCGAGCGCCGAACGAGGAGCGCTTGTTGGAGAGCTCGAGATGCTTTCTGCTGACATTACGATCGCCGAAAAAGCCTCATTCTAGGTGTCGAGGCGGGAAAAGGCAAAAGCTTTCTGGGTCCCGGCGAAGGTGTCTCACTCGATGAGCAAGATCAAAGCGAGTGGTTCTGAAAGCTGAATCCTGAGATCCGTCAGGCGGCGCCTGAGCAGCGAAGGAGCGATTCTGGCGGGTTTATCTTGTAACGACCGGTGATGGCCGCTGTTCGGCAGCTTCGGCTAGGCGCACACGATCGATGGCCAGGCCGGCCTCTGCCGCGATGATGGCGAACACGTTGAGGTCGTCCACGGCGAACATGCCGCGCCGGGACAGATTATCGACGTAGAGCAACCCGAAGCGCCGTTCCCGTTTTCCGAGCGGCGCACACATGGCCGATTGAATCCCCGCGGCCGCGATGCTCTTGCTCGCCGCCAGACGCGGATCGGCCTGCGGATCGGTTACTAGCAGCGGCAGGCCTCCGTGCATGACCTGCCGGATGATGCTTTGGGAGATCGTAAGCTGCGGCGGGCTGTGGCCAGGCGCTGCGTTCGCTTGCGCGCGGCAACGGATTAGGGCCGGCTCGAATCCGTAGCCGCCGCGGCTGAAATCCCCGCGGCCGATGGAATCCTTGTCCAGCAGCATCACAAAGCCGCGTTCGGCGCCGTCCATTTCCAACACGAGATCGAGAACTCGGCCGGTAAGCTGCGGTACGGTGGTGAGGCCCTCCAGCGTGCCTTTGACTCGATTGAGGAGCGCCAGCAGGCGGTTTTCGCGGTCGGCGACGCGGGCGCGATCGGCAGCAGAAAGCGGGCGCAAGCCATGTCCGGTTGTGACGTTGCTGATCGGCTGCGCCGCCGTGACACTACCGCAGTAAGCCGAAATCGCCGTCGCCACGCGCGGGGGAAGCTGCGGGGTGCCGTAGGTCACGGCCTCGCGCGCCGGCAAATCTTCGAAATAGCGCAGGCGATATTCGCCGAGGAGGATCTCGTCATTGGGTTCCAGCGTCGCTTCCTTTCTTGCAGTGCCGTTGATGCGGAGTCCGTTGGCGCTGGCGCGATCGATGATTTGCCACTTGCCCTCCGGGTTGGTACGGACCACGGCATGGAGGCGTGAAACGCTAGCATTGTCGAGGATCAGAGTGCAGGATCGGGCACGGCCGATCGAGATCGGGCGATCGCCGGTCAGTTCAAAGACGCGCGTGTCTTCAGCCGGATGGTAGACAAGGAACCGAGGCATAGCGGCGACCCTGATCGAATCTTGAGCTGCGCCGGCGGGGGAATCAAGGCACCGGACGCCAGACGTGTCGGATGCCTAAACGGCGACTTCGGAATCGAGCGGCAGGATTCCTGTGACGATGCCGGTGACACAGCGCTCAGAGAGATTCAGATACGTAGAGGAAGCCATGACTGGGCAGTTGCGGAGGCCAACGCGGCCTTTTGGCGCAGTGCAAGAAGACCATAGTTCGCTCTGCCATCGAGACGCTTTTCTTCGGTCTCGCTTGGTGACCAAAAACAAAGTCGCTAGAAAGGCTGGGATCGAGCTCCTAGATCAGTGGGCAGTCGGCGCGCGCGCGAATAAGAAAACTGATCACCATGGGCAGCAGGCCAAGGGCGATGTGTGGTTATTCGTGGTGGTACTTCACATCGAGGGTGCCATGGAGGGAGGGGACCCGAAGATGCTTCTTCTCGTACGCGGCGATCTCCGCTTCGTGGACCAACGTAAGGCCGATGTCATCGAGGCCCTTCAACAGGCAGTCGCGCCGGAACGGGTCGATGGTGAAGGCATACCGCAGTCCCCGATCGTCGGTAACCATCTGCTGTTCAAGGTCCACAGTAAGACGATAGCCCTGGTTCGCTTCGGTGCGTTTGAATAGTTCGTCGATCTGCGGGCCCGGAAGTGTGACGGGCAAAATGCCATTCTTGAAGCAGTTGTTGTAGAAGATATCCGCGTAGCTTGGCGCGAGGATGGCGCGAACTCCGAAATCGAGAATCGCCCACGGAGCGTGTTCGCGGCTCGAGCCACAACCGAAATTCGCGCGCGCGACGAAGACCGTTGCGCCCTGGTAGCGCGGCTTGTTCAACACGAAATCGGGATTCGGCTTTTCTCCCGGCAGATAGCGCCAGTCGTAGAATAGAATCCTGCCGTAACCCTGACGTGTAAGCAACTTCAGGAACTGCTTGGGCACCATCTGGTCGGTGTCGACGTTCACGCGGTCGATCGGCGCGACCAGACCCGTATGCTTGGTGAACGGCTGCATCTATTCGCCCCCGTCCACGCTGGACCACTTGCGAATATCGACGAAATGGCCTTCGATCGCGGCAGCCGCGGCCATCAGGGGGCTGACCAGGTGCGTCCGGCCGCCTTTGCCCTGGCGGCCCTCGAAATTACGATTGGACGTGCTTGCGGAGCGTTCGCCGGCGAGCAACACATCATCATTCATTCCGATGCACATGCTGCACCCTGCATCGCGCCATTCGAAACCCGCGTCGCGGAAGATCCTGTCAAGACCCTCCTGTTCCGCCCGGGCTTTCACGACTCGCGAGCCAGGGACGACCAGGGCCTGCTTGAGCGACTGGGCCACGTGTTTTCCGGCAACCACGTTTGCCGCAGCGCGCAGATCCTCGAGCCGCGAATTCGTGCAGGAACCGATGAAGACGCGGTCCAGAGGAATGTCTTCGATGCGCGTGCCGGGCTCGAGTGCCATGTAGGCGAGTGCGTTTTCCGCGGCTTTGCGCTCGACCGGATCTCGGAACGAAGACGGATCTGGGACGCGGCCGGTCACCTGCGTAACCATCCCCGGATTGGTGCCCCAGGTTACCATCGGCGCGAGCTCTTCGGCGGCGAGCACCACGAGCGTGTCATAGTTCGCGCCCGGGTCGGTAACAAGCGACTTCCAGTATTCGACGGCTTGTTGAAAGTCCTTGCCCTCTGGCGCAAAGGGTTTCCCTTCGACGTACGCGAAGGTTGTGTCATCCGGCGCGACCATTCCAGCGCGCGCGCCGCCCTCGATCGACATGTTGCACATCGTCATGCGGCCTTCCATCGAAAGGGCGCGAACGGCTTCGCCGGTGTATTCGGCGACGTGACCGTTGCCGCCGCCGATACCGATTTTACCGATGATGGCTAGGATCATGTCCTTGGCGGTTACGCCCCGCGGACGCCTGCCTTGCACATCGATTTTGAGCGTCTTCGACTTGAATTGGGAGAGACACTGTGTGGCCAGCACGTGCTCAACTTCGCTGGTGCCGATGCCGAATGCCAGCGCGCCCAGTGCGCCATGCGTGGAGGTGTGGCTGTCGCCACAGACGATGGTTGTCCCAGGAAGGGTGATGCCAAGTTCAGGACCGATGACGTGCACGATGCCTTGATTGCGGCTGTGCATGTCGAAAAGATTGATGCCCGCGTCCTGGCAATTGCGGGCCAGCGCCTCAAATTGCGCGGCTGCGTCGGGGTCCGCCACTGGCAGGAGCCGATTCTTCGTGGAGACCGAATGGTCCATCACCGCAAAGGTCAGTTCGGGACGGCGGACCTTGCGCCCCGCGGCTTTCAGCCCGGCGAACGCCTGCGGCGAAGTGCCCTCATGAATGAGATGGCGATCGATATAGATCAGCGACGGTTGTCCGGCTTGTTGGTGCACAACGTGCGCATCCCAAATCTTTTCGTAGAGCGTGCGTGGCGCCATGGTGAGACTTTACATTCCCCGAAAACATTTTAGCAAGTGCCAGGCAACCCTGCTGTCAGGCAACCCCGCATCACACACGCTCGTCGGTGGGATGACGGGAGAGACCTCCCAAACAAGGGCACCGGGAGGCTTCAGAACTCGTCCGATTCCTGCGTGAAGGTGAAGCCGGGCAGGTCGGCGGTGGCGCCGGACCTGGAGATTCTGATGCGAATGGGAGGCTGGTCCTCCGACCCGGTCTTGCGCAGGACGGCAAAGGTGGTAAGCGCCTCGCTGTAAATCTTCGTAATCAGGAAGGTGTCACCGCTATCGTCTTTCTTCCAAAGCTGGCCGACTTGGACTTTTTTCACAGGCACGATATGACTCTAGACAGATTCCAAAACACCGTCAACAAGTCTCGCCGGGCCTGATTCGCGTCGAAAAACCTGTCTGGGTCCGACCGGTTTGCCGCCTCCCTCTCGGGAGATGGCGTTCTGGTTGTTGTCACGATCTGGTTTTGCAAGCTTTCGGCTCTTGTGGCATCTTAATAAACCGTGGGTGCTCTCCATGCCGGGTGACAAGAAGAAGATCGCCGTGGTCCTGTTCCAATTGGGGGGGCCCGACAGCCCCGCGTCCGTCGAACCGTTTCTTTACAATCTTTTCTGCGATCCGGACATCATCAATTTTCCCGGATCCTTTCTTGCGCGCAAGCCGCTGGCCAAACTGATTTCCACTACGCGAGCAAAGCGCGTCGGCCAGCATTACGCCGAAATCGGAGGTGGCTCGCCGATCCGCCGCCTCACCGAGCAGCAGGCCAGGTCGCTCGAGCTGGCCCTGCGGCGGCATCTTCCCGCCCGCACCGTCGTCGCCATGCGTTATTGGCACCCGGATACGCAAGCCGCCATCTCCTCCCTTGAGAGCGAGCCTTATGACGAGCTGGTTCTTCTGCCGCTCTATCCGCACTATTCTTTTGCTACCACGGGCAGCAGCCTGAAGGAGTGGAACCGGCTCTACAAACCCAAGGGCCCGATGCACCTGATCGATCACTTTTTCGACCATCCGGACTACATTTCGGGAATCGTCGAGCGCATCAATGGAATTCTGCGTCAGCTCCCCAAGCCCGACCAAGTTCATCTGATCTTCAGCGCGCACGGGCTGCCGATGACGCTTGTCGAGAAAGGCGATCCCTATCCGCAGCAGATTGAAGCCACGGTGCGGCTGGTCTGCGAAATGGGTGCGTGGCCGAATCCTCACACTCTATGCTTCCAGAGCAAGGTCGGACCTCAGAAATGGCTCAAGCCCTCGCTCCTGTTCACCCTCGAGGACCTAGCGCGTAGCGGCATCAAGCGCATGTTGGTGATTCCCATTTCATTCCTCACCGAGCACATTGAGACGTTGCACGAAATCAATATCGAAGCGCGCGAGCACGCCGAATCGCTTGGCGTCCACGA
>JASHRC010000164.1 GCA_030037525.1 Candidatus Acidiferrales bacterium
CGCAGGACTTCATGGAATCCGGCACGCCCGGCAGGAAATCGACTGAAGATGGCTGGCTCAATCGCGCGCTCGAGTCCTTGCCGGAGGACCACGCTTCGCCCTTCCGTGCCGTCGCATTTGGACCCTATCTGCCGCGTACGTTGGCCGGCAGCGCGCCAGCGGTGGCGATGCCCGACCTCAAGCAATTCAAAATGTTCGGCCCGCAGCAAACCGTCGAAGGGGGCTTCGAAGCCATGTATGCGCAGACACTCGATCAGGTGCTGCGCGGTGTCGGGACCGAGACGTTTGAAGCCATCGATCAGCTGAAAAAAATCAATCCCGATTCCTACCAGCCAGAGAACGGCGCGCAATACCCCACCAGCCGTTTTGGCAAGAGCCTCATGGAGATTGCCGAGCTGTTCAAGGCGGATATCGGGTTAGAAGTGGCGTTCCTGGACAGCGGCGGCTGGGACCATCACGTCAACGAAGGCGGCGTCGAGGGGCAGCTCGCCAATCTGCTCCGCGATCTGGGGCAGGGAATCGCCGCGTTTCACCGGGACATGGGCGACCACATGGGCGACCTGGTCTTCGTCAGCATGTCCGAATTCGGCCGCACCGCGCACGAGAACGGCAACCGCGGCACCGACCACGGGCATGCCAATTGTATGTTCGTCATGGGCGGAGGGGTCGCCGGCGGGAAAGTCTATACGCGCTGGCCCGGCATGACCGAAGACCGGCTCTACGAGGGGCGCGACCTGGCCGTGACCACCGACTATCGCAGCGTGCTCGGCGAGATTGTGGCCAGCCATCTCGGTGGCCGGGAGCTCAACGCTGTGTTCCCCGGTTTCGCCAATGATCCGAGCCAGTTCCTCAAACTGATCAAATCTTGACGCCGCCCGAGGGAGGCTTGGTCACGCCGACAGAGCGTCGATCTACGTTCTCGGAACGCGTTCCGGGGCAGGTTCGGCGACGCGCCCGGTGTGAATGCGCATCGCGAAAAACGAGCGGTACACGAAAATGAACGAAACGATGAAAAAGGCCCCCGCCAGGACGTGCGTGAGAGACGCGTTTTTCGACGCCAGATCCACGGCCAGCTCGACCGCCAGCAACCCAAACAGCGTGGTGAATTTGATGATGGGATTCATCGCCACTGAGGAAGTATCTTTGAACGGGTCGCCTACCGTGTCACCGACCACGGTTGCATCGTGCAGCGCTGTGCCCTTTTGCTTCAGCTCCACCTCTACGATCTTTTTGGCGTTGTCCCACGCGCCGCCGGCATTGGCCATGAAGATGGCCTGGTAGAGGCCAAAGGCCGCAATCGACATCAGGTATCCGATAAAGAAGAAAGGCTCGACGAAGGCAAACGCCAGCGTCGCGAAGAACACCGCAAAGAAGATGTTCCACATGCCCTTCTGCGCGTACAGCGTGCAGATTTCGACCACCTTCTTGCTGTCGGCGATCGACGCTTTTTCAGTGCCTTCGAGTCGGATATTGGCCTTGATGAACTCGACGGCACGGTGCGCCCCCGTCGTCACCGCTTGCGTCGAGGCGCCCGTGAACCAGTAGATCATGGCTCCGCCGGTCACGAGCCCCAGCACAAAGGGCGCGTGCAGAAGAGAGAGCATTTCGACGTGGGCAGTGAGGCCGTTGGTGAGCGCCATAATGATTGAGAAGATCATCGTCGTTGCGCCCACTACGGCGGTGCCAATCAGGACAGGCTTGGCCGTGGCCTTGAACGTGTTTCCGGCTCCATCATTTGCTTCCAGCAAGTCCTTCGCTCGTGCGAAGTTCACGTCGATGTTGTAGTCCCGCTTGAGCTCCTGCGCGATGTCGGGGACGTGCTCAATGAGCGACAGTTCATAAATCGACTGTGCGTTGTCCGTCACGGGCCCGTAGGAATCCACGGCGATCGTCACGGGCCCCATGCCCAGGAATCCAAACGCCACCAGACCGAACGCGAACACCGGAGCCGCGATCATCAACTGGTCGAGCCCGCCCTTGCTGACCAGAAACCCGATCGACATCAGGACGACCATCACCAGCCCCAAGTAGTAGGAGGAAAAGTTTCCGGCCACGAATCCGGACAGGATATCGAGCGAAGAGCCGCCCTCTTCGGCCGAAGTCACTACTTCGCGCACGTGTCGAGATTCTGTCGAGGTGAACACCTTCACCAACTCCGGTATGATCGCGCCCGCCAGCGTCCCACACGAAATAATCGTGGAGAGCTTCCACCACTGCGTCGTGTCTCCACCCAGGTCCGGAATGATGAAAGCCGAGATGGTATAGGTCAGGGCAATCGACACAAACGAGGTGATCCACACCAAAGACGTGAGCGGCGCCTCGAAGTTCATCTTGTCGGCGTTCGCATAGCGCGCCTTGGCCCACAGTCCGTTGAGGAAGTAGGCAGCCGCTGCGGCCACCAGCATGGCGATGCGCATCACGAAGATCCACACCAGCAGCGCCACTTGCACGACCGGGTCCTTCACGCCTAGGAGGATGAAGGTGATCAGCGCCACCCCGGTGACACCGTAGGTCTCAAAGCCATCCGCCGTTGGCCCCACTGAATCTCCCGCGTTGTCACCGGTGCAGTCCGCGATAACGCCCGGATTTCGAGCGTCATCTTCCTTGATCTTGAAGACGATCTTCATCAGGTCCGAGCCGATATCCGCGATCTTGGTGAAGATTCCGCCGGCGATGCGCAGCGCTGCTGCGCCCAATGATTCGCCGATCGCGAACCCGATGAAGCACGGTCCCGCAGAGTCGCCGGGCACAAACAGCAGAATGATCAGCATCATCAGCAGCTCGACGCTGATGAGCATCATCCCCACACTCATGCCCGAGCGCAGCGGAATCTGATAGAGGGGATAGGGCCTTCCCGGTAGACTCGCAAACGCCGTCCGCGAATTCGCGAATGTGTTTACGCGAATTCCGAACCAGGCCACTCCGTAGCTCCCGCAGATTCCCAGGATGCTGAATGCCAGGATGACGATCACCGAGGTCACCGCATAATGCCGCAGCACCCCGAAATAGAGCACGATCACCGCCGCGATAAACAACCACAGCATCAGGAGGAATTTGCCCTGCGTGATGAGGTAGGTCTTGCAGGTCTCATAGATCAGCTCGGACATCTCCCGCATGGCGCGATGCACCGGCAGGTTCTTCAGCCGAATGTACATGGTGAGGCCAAACAGGAGTCCGCCCACACAAAACAGGATTCCCCACACCAGCAGGGCGTGGCCATTGATTCCGAGAAACTGCCCCTGAGACAGGTCCGGCAGCTTCAGCGTGGCCTCACCACCAGTCTCCTGCGCGCGGGCAGCGCCGGGGGCAAGCCATGTGGAAAGCAGCGCCGCCCCTCGGGCGAGCCATCTCGCGGGCTGGCGCCGCCGCAGCCGGGCTCCCGGCGCGCTCTCGAGTCCGTTATGCATCAGTGATCCTCCGTTTTGTTGTCAGGAACGACTCGCGCATTCAGATTGGAAGGCGGCTAGTTTCGCGAGTGGCGGAGCGGTCCACACCCGCATACCTATGGTTCTGGCCAGCAGGGACTTCGTTCCTCCAGATGCGGACTCCCGGAACGAGAGCCGTTACATGCGAGGACTACGTACCAAACCAAGCCGCGATTTTCGCAGGATTCTTTGCCCACGTCAACGCAAAATCGGAGAAAATCGACATTTCACTTGCTAACGAGACGCAAAACGAGGCTCCTGGACTCGGCGGCTCGACCCAGCCCGGGTCCTTGCAGGTCAAAGGAAATTCAAAAAAGAGTTCCCGGCCCCCTTTCGATCTGGGGACCTGGCCGAAGCCCGCATGCTAGAATCGCGGCGAATGGGAAAACGCACGATTTCCCCCGGCGGATCCATCAGCGGCCAGGTAGAACTGCCGGGAGACAAATCGATCTCGCACCGCTACGCCATCCTGGGTGCCTTGGCCGAAGGGACAACGGAAATCTCCAATTACGCCTCGGCGGCGGACTGCCAGAGCACGCTCGAATGCCTTCGTCAGTTGGGTGTGACGATTGAAAAGCGGGACAGCGTTGTCCGCATTTTGGGCAGGGGACTGGGCGGCCTTGAGTCACCGCGCCGCACTCTCGATGCGGAGAACTCGGGCACGACGATACGAATGCTGGCCGGAGTTCTGGCTGGCCAGCCGTTTTCGACCACCATCACCGGTGACGATTCCCTGCGCCGCCGTCCGATGCGCCGCATCATGGACCCTTTGCGCCAGATGGGTGCCGAAATCCGGGGCGGTCCAGGGGACTGCGCGCCGCTTGAGATTCGCGGCGGCAAACTCCAGGCGATCGAATACACCCCACCTGTCCCCAGTGCGCAGGTGAAGTCGGCCATTCTGCTCGCCGGGCTCTACGCCGAGGGCATTACGACGGTACGCGAATCGGTCTCCACGCGGGATCACACCGAACTTGCGCTGCGCGAGTTTGGCGCTCAAGTCGACTGCAGCCGGGGAGTGGTACGGATTCATCCACGACCGAAACTTGCGGCGTGTAAACTCGTTGTGCCCGGCGACGTTTCAACAGCGATGTTTCTGATCGGCGCGACGCTCATCCTGCCCGGTTCGTCTCTCCTGCTCCACGATGTCGGCTTGAATCCGACGCGCGCCCGCGTGCTGGATTTTCTGGTCTCGAGCGGCGCGGCGATCCGAGTACCTGCGCTCCACTCGCGCGCAAGTGAACTGACCGGCACTGTTTCAGTTGCCCACCGACCGCTGGAAGGCGGAACGATCTCGGGCGCCGAGGCAGCGGAAATGATCGACGAGCTGCCGATGCTGGCGGCGCTCGGCCCTTTCACCGAAAAGGGAATCGAGATTCACGACGCAAAAGAGTTGCGCGTGAAGGAAAGCGACCGCATTGCCGTGCTGTCGGAGGGGTTGCGCCAGATGGGAGCTCGGGTGGAAGAGTTCCCGGACGGGGTGCGGGTAGAAGGCCGGTCGGCCGGAAAACTGCGCGGCGCCAAAGTGGACCCCCGCGGAGATCACCGCATCGCCATGGCCCTGGCTGTCGCGGCCCTGGGCGCCCAAGGCGACACCACCATCGCCGACGCCGAATGCGTGGCGGTTTCTTTTCCTGGGTTTTTTTCGACCTTAGAGCGGCTGCGGGGAGTCGCCTAACGCACGGCGTCTTTATGTCTTGTTCAGATCAATCCTTCCGTAGCTTGTGACAATGGTGATCATCGGGCCGCTGGTTCCGATTCTCCCGCTCATCTCGCCTCGGTCACCCTCGTTCGAGGTATGCAGGAATTCAGAGCCAAACTCGCTTTGGACTTCACCAGATTTTGAAATTGCAGAGATTCGGAAATTCGACGCGGCCGGAAGCGTCACCTCGGCATCGCCGGAGTCGTTGGTAACGCTGAGATCTTCGTGCGGCGGCAAGGCATAGCTCACCCGCACGTCTCCGTGCGTGTTGACGATCTCGATCCGGCCGAGCACGTTCGCTACTTTGATGTCTTTGTTATGGGTGAGGAGCTTCACCAGGCCGCCGGCGCCAGAAATATCCACATCTTCGGAATCCGCTTCCAGATGACCGGACAACCCTTGGACGGTCAGATCAGCCCACGGCGATAGCCAACGGATCGTCCTGGCGAGGTTGCTCGCGTGCAGGGTGCCGAGGAAACCGCCTTCGGCCGTCACATCGCCGGCTATGTTGTCGAGCTCTACGTCCTTCCCCCGCCCCGTTAGTTTCATGTTCCCGGAGATTTCCGCCATCTTGGCGTCGCCTTTTTCTAAAGCCACGGTGACATCGCCACCGACTCGGTCTACCCGGATGTCTCCGTCGCCTGAATGCGCGACGACGCTTCCGCTGATTCCGGAAATCTCGATGTCTCCATGTTGGGTATCGGCCTCGACGTTCACACCCTTGGGAACCATCACCTCCAAATCGATGCCCAGGCGCGAAGGCCCCTGGGAGGGGTTGGGGTGGATCCGGTAGGTGCTGCCATTCCGGTCGATCACAATTTGAACTTTTTGCAGCTGCTCATCGGCCGCGGACTTTGTCGGCGCCCAAGCCGACTCTCTTGCTCCGACGCGCAGAAGATCATCTGCCGCGGTGTGTATCGACAGATCGCCACGCCCGGTCTCAACGACAATGTGGGAGCCTGGGGCGATGGGCCGCGGTTCGAGCTGACGGTTCATTGTGTAGGACTCGTGGAAGGGCGGGAGTTCGATTTCAAAGTTGGGATAGCGATCGCGAATCCAGTCGCGGAATGCAAATCCGCTGAGCACAAAGGCCAAAAGGATCAGTAGGGCGGCCTCGCCGCCGGAGAGAAACGGGGGGCGCGATCCTGGCTCCCGCCCGGAGAGCAGGTAGTCGATCAGTTTGGCGACGCCCCACAAAATGATCAGAACGGGCCAGTAGATTCGGATCCAATGCCCGAGACGAAAGGCGGGATCGAAGCGATCGACGAGGAAGAGAACTCCCAGAACGATCAACAGCAGGCCCGCAAAAATCGACCCTCGATTTCGCATTCGCTATTCTTGCCCCGACGAACCGATGTGTCCGGAGCGCGAAGCCGTCGCCTGGCACAACGCCAAGATACCGCCCACAAGCAGCAGAACGGGCCACAGTTGGCCGAACCCGTACCGCGTGAATTTGGCGACGAGGAAAATCGCGCCGAGGGTGATCAGCAGGATGGGACCCACCAGACCACGGACTTGGCAATGAGTGCAGGGGCATCGTCGGCGAATCGAATTTGGCATCTGGTTTACGGGCGACCCCTCATTCGGTCCGCGAGAATCCACACGCCGATGGCGATCAACCCGATCGGCCACCCCCGGGTGAGCCACTCGGTCCGCAGCAGCCCGAAGTTCGCCAGTAGAAACAGAATTCCGAGGATGATCAGGGCGATCGCTCCGAGAGGCCTTCGCCGCTGTCCGTAAGCGAGATCCCCCGGCTGCGGTGCGCCGAGCTGGCGCGCTCGCGCCGTCCGATAGGCTTCAATGGGCATGTAGCAATAGAAGCATCCTAGGGCGATTCCGAGAAACACGTCGTAGGCATCCGGGAGATCGGTGCTCAGCAGCGCAATGATCCCGCCGAAGATCAGCACGTGGACGAGCGCCTTGATATATTCGCCGTTATAAACAGCGCCTAGACCAGGAATAAAGCCGAGAGCCAGCGCAGCTCCCGGATGGCTTCCAGAAGCGCCCGGCGAGCGTGCCTCAGGAGCTGATGAGACGATGCCTGTGAGGCAACTCGAGCAGTACAGCGCGCCTCCTACATCGCGCGCGCATTCCGGGCAAAGGGCCTTCCCGCATTGCCGGCAATATCCGGTGGCAGCCACATCGGTGTGCATGGCGCAGTTCATGGAATACTCCTGGGCGTTTCATTCTGCGTTTCGAGACTAGCCAATTCCCTCCGGAAGGCTCGATCGGCGGGCGGAGCCGTTTCCGGTTTCGGGCGGGCATCTGAGTGAGGCCGCGGTCCGGGGGCGGGAGGTTGTGAGGAAAGCCGCGACTCGATCTCGTAGACGACGCGCAAATCGTTTACGAATCGGACCCCCCGAGCATAGGTGAGGTGTATGCGCCGGTTCGCGTCGCGATAGAGACTCGCCGGGCTGAGCTGGAATTTCTCGGGTGTGCCGCTACCGACCGCATGGAAGACGATCAAGAACGTGGCGGCCACAGTTACGATTCCCATGGCAAAACGTGTCTGCCAAATGGCAGGCGACCAGGCAAGCCGAGGTATCTCCCGGGTCCGAGCGATAATCTTCGAGGAAAGGAACGGTGGTTCCTCGACCCAGGGGAGCTGCCGAAGCTCGGAAACGATTCCGCCGACCTGGGCTACCAGGCGCGCGCATCGTTTGCACTGGCTGGCGTGCGCCAGAAAGGAGGCGCTGTCACGAGGCGATAGCGTGTGGTCGAGCACGTCGCTTAGCCGCTCTTCGGTCAATGTGCAGTTCCAGTCCATTCGAGCGAGCCCGTTAGACGGGACGCACCCCCATTTCTTCCAGGATTCGCGCGAGCTCCAGGCGTCCTCGATTAATCCTCGATTTGACCGTGCCCTCTGGGACTTGGAGCACAACTTGAATTTCCTGGTAATCAAGCCCTTGTAGATCGCGAAGGATCACCGCTTCGCGCAGCTCGGGCGACAGTTTCCCGAGCGCTTGCTGGACTTGGGCGGAAAGTTCACTCGCTTGGGCCAAGGTGTCGGGCAGCCGTACTTGCGACGGGCGGTCTTGGAATTGTGGCATCTGGTCGATCGAGTCTGTCAGTCGCTCGCGGCGTGTGCGTCGGTAATGGTCTACCAGCAGGTTGCGGGTCACGCAGGTAAGCCAAGTGGTGAAGGCTCCCTCGGTCGACTGGTAACTCGCAAGTGTCCGGTACACGCGGATGAAAACCTCCTGACTTAAGTCTTCCGCTGTGGCGGCATTACCCGTGAAGCGGTAGCAGAGGTTATAGACGCGCCGGGTGTGCCGCCGCACCAGTTCCTCCCAGGAAGGCCCGTCGCCCCGGACACAGAGTCGAACCAGTTGGGCGTCGGGCTCCAAGCCTGCTCAGCCTCGCAATCTCCATGCCGTCTTCTGGGCCTCGGTAGGTGTAACGAAATCCAGGGTCAAAAAGTTCCGCGCCGGCCGAAGCTTAAACGGTTCCCTTTTCAGAACACAAGCGGGGGTTACACGGTGCCGCGAAACCGCATCTAAGTGTATCGTAGATCGACGGGCGGGTTCGGGCAGAGGCCAATCCGGACGGCGCGGTAGCGGTAGATGAGCAGCTTCGGGTCCTGGAAAAGAGAAAAAACGCCTTGGGACGCTACATCTGGGCTAGTTTCGTGGCTCTCGCGCTTCTGTGCGTCTCTCCCCGCGCTTGGGGGGACGTGGGGATCGTGCTCAACGATTCGCTCGACACCAGTGTGGCGCGAATTACCGGCTCGGGACACAGCGCCGTGTATTTGTCGCGAATCTGTCCCGCCTCTCCCGTAAAACTCCGCCTCTGCCGGGCTGAGGAAGCGGGCTCGATCATCAGCAACTACACGACCCTGGGCGAGGACCAGCCTTTTGAATGGAACATCGTTTCCTTCAACAGGTTTGTTTACGGCGTCACGAACTCGCAAGACGGTCCGCTTTTCGCTTCCTGGCCGATCAAACGGATCTTGGAGCAGCACTATCGGCAGGATATCCTCGCCGGCTACTGCACGACCCTTTCCTGCCAGACCAGCGGAAAGGCGGAATGGCGCGAAATGGTCGCCGCCACAGCCGAGCGCACCTTCTACATCCTGATTGCCTCCACCACCGTTGAGCAGGATCTCGATCTGATTTCGAAATTCAATTCCATGCCCAATGTGAACCACTTCAATGCGGCTACTCGGAATTGCGCGGATTTCACCAAAGAGATTATCAACATGTACTTCCCGCACGCCGCACGCCGCGACATTCTGAATGATTTTGGGCCCACGAGCCCCAAGGCTGTGGCCCGCAGCTTTGCGCACTACGCCGAGCGTCGTCCCGGGACGCGCTACTACGTGTTGCACTTCGCGCAACTGCCGGGGACGATCAAGCGCAGCAGCCCCCCCCGCGAAGGTACCGAGCAGCTTTACCGGGCGAAAAAGCTCGCCGTTCCCCTGGCCATTCTGGACTGGCACATGGTGCCGCCGGCGGCGATGGCCTATTTGCTCACCGGCAAGTTTGACCCGCAGCGGGACTTCGAACTGCACGCGACGCCGCACGAATCCGAGCTTGCGCAGGAAAAGCAGGTCGCTGAGTTCGACGATGACGACGCGCGTGTGAAGCAGCTGGATGTCGCCGTGCGTGACGAGCGCGTCGATGTCCTGGGAAGCAGCCGCGAGTGGAAGACGTTTCGTGAACAATTCGATTCCTTTGTCGACGAGGCGGTGAAGGCCGAAGTCATTTCCAGTCGCAGCGCGCTGGATCACGTTTTTAAGCAGCTCACCGAGCACGGCACACCCTATATGGACGACCGCGGGGAATTGTGGATCAAGACGAGCGACCCAGAAGGCCACACGGTTGTCGCCGGACTGACCCCGGGCGATATTCTCGCCCCCAATTCCGATCGCACCCTGGCTTACAGGATTCTGCTGGCCACAGTGAACGAACAGCTGAAGAGTTCGGCCCGCCGGCGCGAAACCATTTCGGAGTTCCAGCAGACCTGGGCCCTGCTTGAAAGGGCGCGCCCGCAGAGCCAGACCTACGTTGCCCAACAGGGCGGCCACTGATCTTGAAGCACTTCGCTTGACACTTTTGAAACGATGCTGCTACGGTTCGAGGCTAAATGCTGCGCAGATTTCGAAGGTATCTCCTCGCTCTGCTGACCCTGCTTGTCGCTGCATATTGCGTTTACAAGTTCCGGCATGCGATCTCCTTCCGGGATTTCCAGTGGGGCAGAGTCGCTGATTCACTCGAGCGCGCCAGGATTTCGCTCTTGCTGCTCGCGCTCGTCGCAATTTATGCCTGTTACGCATTGCGTTCGTTGCGCTGGATGCGATTTTGCCGTTCGCTCGGTAAACTCCATTTTGCCAATGTGTACAAGAGCACGCTGATCGGTTTCGCCTGCGTGTTCTTGCTCGGTCGGCCGGGCGAACCGATCCGTCCTGTCCTCATCGCCCGCAAAGATTCGCTGTCGATTCCGCAGATGTTCGGTGTATACGTTCTCGAGCGCCTGTTTGACATGGCGGCCACAGCCGCCGTGGCCATCCTGGCGCTGCTCTCGTTCCGGCAACACGGGCCTATGGGCGCGGCCGAGAACCTCGTCAGAACATCGGCGCGTTCGGCGGGAATCCTGCTGCTCGCCGGGCTGGGCGCAGCCGTCGCGTTCTTGATCTACTTCCGTCGTCACGGCTCGCACTGGCTGGCGGCAAGGTTGCAGATGGCCAACTGGCGCCACGGTTGGCGCGCAAAACTGGTTGCGGTGCTCGAAGGCTTCAGCCAAGGGCTTCGCGGCGTCGGGACCTGGGGCGATTTGGGCGTCACCTCCCTCTACACGATCGCGCATTGGGCTTTGGTCGTGCTGGCGTACCTCTGGATCCTCCACGCATTTCCGGGCGCGCTGGCCCACCTGACCCTGAGCAACGTCATTCTGGTGGTGGCCTTCTCGCTGGTTGGATCGGCGGCCCAGCTTCCTGTTGCCGGGGGTGGATCGCAGGCGGCCTGCTTCCTTGTTTTGACTTTGATTTTAGGGGTAGAAAGTGAGCCTGCAGCGGTGGCATCGATTCTCATTTGGCTGATTACCTGGGCAGCTTGCAGCCTGGCGGGCCTGCCCTTGCTCCTGGGCGAGGGCTGGTCGGTCGGTGAACTGCGGCGCTTGGCGCGCTCGGAGGAGAAGGCGGAAGTGGCGCAGCTGCTCTCGGACACACAGCAAGCCCCGCTGGAGGAGAATCCAGATTGAAGTGTCCGTTTTGCGCGCACCTGGACGACAAAGTGATCGACTCGCGCGAGGCTCGCACGGGAGACACGATCCGCCGTCGCCGCGAGTGCCTAAAATGTAGCCGGCGCTTCACCACCTATGAGCGCATCGACGAGATTCCCTATATGGTCATCAAAAAGGACGGCCGGCGCGAAAAATTCGATCGTCAAAAGATTCTCCAGGGACTGCTGAAGGCCTGCGAAAAGCGTCCCGTTGCCGTCAGTAAACTGGAAGCCATCGTCGATCAGGCGGAGGCCTTTGTCAGCGAGGCGATCGATCGCGAGCGCACCACCACGGAAATCGGCGAACTGCTCATGGCCCAGCTGAAAAAGCTCGATAAAGTGGCCTATGTGCGTTTTGCCTCGGTCTATCTTGATTTCAAGGACATCAGAGAGTTTATGGACGAGCTGAAGAGCCTGCTGAAAGACCGCGCGCGAAAGTGACTTACGCCTGCCAGACGCCCGCCGCAAACTTTTTCACGGTTCGAAAGCCAAGGCGCTCGTAGAGTTCCACGGCCTGGCGGTTGGTGGAGGTGACGGTCAGCGACAAAGACTGGTAATCCCGCCTGCGCAGCGCTTCGATCGACCGTTCCATGAGGTGCCGACCGATCCCGCTGCCCTGGTAGCCCGGCATGACACAAACCTGTGTGGTGTGACCTACTCCTTCGGCAACCGTCGAGGTCAAGACCATCCCCACCAGCCGGTCGCCCGTTGCCGGCCGCACCAGAAAAGACGCCTCCGGCAGGAATTGGCCGCAGCCGGGCAGAAGCACAATGTTGCGCAGAAATCGCAGGCTCCCCGCCTCGCTGCGGTATTGGTCGTTGATCACTCCATCGACGTGATTGGCGTAAGCGAGCTGAATCAGGCGTGCGGCCGAGTCAAAGGCTCGTTCGTTCCAGGGCTCCATTCGAAGACCCGAGGACAGCGGCTTGCCGCTGATCGTGGCCGCCTTGAGCTTCAAGAGCATGAACTGCCGGGGGTGGAGCTGGAGGTATTGCGAAAGGAAGTTGGGATCGAGTTCCATGCCGAAGGGCATCAATTGCGCTTCGATGCGTTCCAGATGAGGTGTCGACCGCAAGGCATTGAGCAGTTCGGCCAGGAGCTTGTGGGTCGTTGCGCCTTGGCCACGTTCGGCCGACACAAATAGGCCGCCGATCAGGCCCTTGTGATCCTCGATCACGTAGAAGCCATACCCGGTCGGCTGGCCATCCTCGATCGAAGCGTACCCACCAAGGGCGTGCGAATCGATGAACTTGCGCACCAAGCTGATCGACGGCCGGTAGTCCCAGTGCAGTTCTTCGCGCCAGCGCCGTGTCTCTTCTTGAAACAGGCCCTCAAGGGATCTGGAATGCAGCTGGCGGAGGTCTACGATCTGCATGAGAGTTGCGTAAACCCATTATAGCTTCGCTGGCGATAGGAACCCAGTGTGTGAAAGGTCCCACCGTCGGCAACAACCCCCAGGTACTTGTGGAACTGTGCTAACATTTCGTTCATAGAGCGAAGACTGATCGCGCTGACTCTATCGGATGGCAGTCTTTCCAGAAACTCGCTATCCCACAACACGTCTCGCCAAGGTTCTTTCCAGCCTTCTGGCGTTGCTCCTGTTCGGATTGGCAACCGTCTCCACGGTCTCCGGCTTCTTGCTCTACCAGATTCTCCACCCTCCGCGAAATGTCAACACCATCAACCTGGACGTGATGATGGGTCACCCCACCACGTTTGATTTCCAAGTTCCCGGCGGCTCTTCCCATCAAGGCTGGTTCTTTCCGGGGTTGCGCGGCGCTCCCGCGATCGTGGTCTGTCACGGCTATCTGTCGCAGCGAGCCGAGGTGTTGACGCTGGTGACTGCCCTGCAAGATCACGAATTCAATGTGTTTCTTTTCGATTTTCTTGGACACGGCGCAAACTCCGGTCGAACCACGCTCGGCTATCGCGAGACCGCGGAGCTGCGCGCCGCCGTCGCGGCGCTCGCCGCGCGCGACGACATCGATCCGCACCGCTTCGGCCTATGGGGCGTCGATATGGGTGGATATGCGGTACTGGAAGTCGCGTCGTCGGATCCGCGTGTCGCCGCCTTCGCTGTTGATGATGCCTATGACGATCCCCGCGCCATGGTGAAACTCGAGGTACAGAAGTCGGGGCTCACGACGCTTCCCTACCTCTCGCGGGTGTCGGATTTCGGCTTCCGAATGCTCAACTATCAATTCCGAGACGAGCCGCCTGTCTCGACGCGTCTGGTGCGCACGGCGGGCATTCCCAAGCTGTTCGTCGCATCGGAGGATCGTCCTGGTCTTGCGAAGCAGACTGACGAGCTGTTTAGGCGAGCCCCGGACCCGAAATCCACTTGGCGTCAAGCCCAGAGCTACCGGGACATGTCGGATGAAGAGCGCAAGACCTATGAAAGCCAGGTGGTGAACTTCTTCCTGCAAAGCATTCCGCCCCGGGGCGGTCGCTAACGCGATTCTCGCTCGATGGGAACATACAGGACTCCCACGTAAGGCTCATCGAGTGAACCATGGAATCGCCCGAGTCTGCGGATCTCGGTAAGACCATCGGGTGTCGTCAGCACCAGCGCGGCCTCCGGGTCGGCGGGAGACCACTCGGGAAGCTCCCGATGAAAGTAGAAGGCCAACCCGTAGTTCCAGCCTCGCCGCAATTGATAGGTGAAAACCCGTTCGGGATGCCGGTCGTTGCGCAGAAACAGGGCGTGCGGCCTTGCCGACAGAAAGGGATCGACTTCGGGGATGACCGTCAGGCTTGCGGTTTCAACGGATAGGGCGACAACGCAGAGGCAGGTTGCAACCATGAGCGGAAAGCGTCCTAGGAGGCCCACGCCGACCAGCACCGCGGCGGTGAGCAGAGCGAAAACGACAATCGACGTTTCCGAAATCGCAACGCGATCCCTCAAGGCCGCCCGCCACAGAGTCATTCCCAGAAGCAGCCAACTCGAGCCGATCCCCGCCAAAACCAGGCGCGCCTCGAGGCTCCGTTCGGCCGCGCGAGTTCCGGCTACGGCACAAAGTAGCGCCAACGGCCCAATCGCCGGCAGCACGTAGCCCGGCAGCTTTGACTGGGAGAAACTAAAGAACAGCACCGGGAACAGTGCCCAGCAAGCGAAGAACAGTCCAGGCGAATCGGTCCAGGATTTATGCTGCCAGAGCCTCAAACCTTCCCGTGCGGCGGGCCACAGGAGCGTTGTCCAGGGCACCAGCGCGGCGAGGACGATCGGCAGGAAAAACCAAAAGGGCTCGCGATGGTAAAACATGGGCGTCAGATAGCGCTCGAAATTGTGCTCGACAAGGAAGACACGCAAGAAATCCGGATTTCGCAGAGCGCAGAGGGCGTACCAGGGCAGGGCAATCGCCGCGAAGGCGACGACGGCGATCGGACGGGCCAGACGGAAGGCCATGCGCCACTGGTTTGTCAAAAGCGCCCACAGCCCGATAGCACCTCCCGCAAGCAGTGCGGCCGCCGGCCCTTTCGCAAGGGTGCCCAGTGCCAGAAAGAACCCAAACAACGCGAGCGGCACGGCTTGTTGCCGGTGGACGGGCAAAACATGTGCCCGCAACGCTCTGGCGCGCTCCAGCACCTCCGCCGCACTGGCCATGGCGAGCGTGAGCGAGGCGGCCAATAGCATGTCGGGCGACGCGGAACGCGAAAATCCAACCGCGGCAACCGTGCTGGTAAATAAGAGCGGCGCGGCCAGTGCGGGGCTTCTCAAAGAATCAAGACTGTGCGCATAGTGCTTCGAGGCGAGCCAGCCGAGCGCCAGCGCCAGGGCCAAGGCTGAAAAGGCCGAAGGCAGCCGTGCAGCCCATTCGGCCGGGAGGTGCGCGAGAAAACCCAGGGCGGCAGCCCAGTAATACAGAATGGGCTTTTCAAACCATGGTTGGCCATACAGGCGGGGCGTGACCCAATCGCCCGTTTCTGCCATGGCGCGGGCAATCCACGCATAGCGTGGCTCGTCGGGACCGACGAGCCCGATGGCTCCGAGATTCCCGATGAGACAAACGGCAGCCATCGCCGCACAGGCAAACCACAGGACCGGTTGCCGCTTGCTTGTGTTGATAGGATCCAATGCGCCCGAGTCTAGCATCCCCGAACGGTTTTCAACCGTATAATGGCCCGCGATGCGGGAATGGCTCGAGTACATTCTGGCGTGGCTGGGACTGAAATCTTTGGGGCTTCTTCCACGACCGGTGGCAAGGTCTGCAGGAGCGATGTTTCTAGCGGCGGCCTACCGCCTCCGGCCTTCTCTTGGGCGCACCGCCATGTTGAATCTGCGGATCGCATTCCCGGATTGGACCGACCGGCGGCGCAAGCAGGTCATTGCGGGCATGATCCGGCAAGTGGGCTGGATGGCAGGCGAGTTTTCGCAGTTCCCCAAATACACGCGGGAGAATATCCAACAGATCGTTTGTGTCGACGGGTTTGAAAACTTCGACGCCGCTCACCGCCGCGGGAAAGGAGTCCTTTTCCTGACCGGGCATATGAGCGCCTGGGAATTGGCGCCTTTCGCACAGGCCCTCTACGGCTATCCGCTCACCTTCCTGGCAAGGCCCATTGCCAATCGGCGCGTCGACGCCCTGGTGAACACGTATCGCTGTCGTTCCGGCAATCAGTCGATCGAGAAAAATCGCTCGGCACGCTTGGTCCTGAAGGTCTTGAGCGAAGGCGGAACGGTCGGCGTTCTTTCCGATCACAATACGTCGGCCGAAGGAGTCTTTGTCGATTTCTTCGGGGTTTCTGCGGCGACCACCTCGGGGCTGGCCAGAATTGCTCTTCGGACCGATGCAGCCGTCGTCCCAGGCTTCCTGTCGTGGGACTCCCAGCTTAGAAAGTACCAGCTGCGCTTTGAGCCGGCCGTTCCGCTCCTGCGCACGGGAGACGAAGAAGCCGATATCGTTGCCAACACGCAGAGCTTCACCCGAGTGATTGAGCACCATATTCGAGCGCATCCCGAACAGTGGCTCTGGGTGCACAAGCGCTGGAAAACGCGTCCTTGGGGTGAAAAGTCGCTCTATCCGTCGTAACTTGGAAAGCCAGAGGTGCCTATGGACCACACAGCCGGCGAACTTGCTCGATATCTGGGAGCAAAGCTTATAGGTGACGAGCACGCGGTCATTCAAGGCGTGGCGAGTCCGGAGCGCGCTCACTCGACCGATCTCATCTATCTCGGGTCGCCGCGAAATTTCGATCGTGTGGCCCGATCTGCGGCCTTGTGTGTTGTCGCTGCACCCGGCACCGCAATGGCTCGAAAGACGGTGCTCGAAGTTGCTGATCCGAAGTTTGGTTTTGCCAAGGCGGCTGCTCTTGTTCTCGCCGAGCCGGTCACGCCAGTGTCGGTCGATCCGACCGCGATCATCGCGCCTGGCGCACACCTCGCTCCGGATGTGACGGTGGGCCCCTACGCGGTCATCGAAGACGGCGTCACGGTTGGAGCGCGATCCGCGATCGGCGCATTCTGCTTTCTTGGCCGGGGCGCCGTCATTGGGGAGGATTGCCGACTGCATCCGCGGGTTACGCTCTATGCGGATGCGCGCTTGGGAAAGCGCGTCGAAGTCCACGCCGGCGCGGTGATTGGCAGCGACGGTTTTGGCTACGTTTTTGGCGAAGGTCGGCATTGGAAGTTTCCGCAAATCGGTGCGATCGAGATCGGCGACGAGGTGGAGATCGGCGCGAACACCACAATCGATCGGGGCTCGCTCGACTCGACGCGCATCCGCCGAGGCGTCAAGGTCGACAACCTTGTCCAGATCGCCCACAACGTCGAAATTGGCGAGCATTCGATTCTCGCTGCCCAGACCGGCGTCTCCGGCAGCAGTACCCTCGGCAGAGGCGTGACCGTAGGCGGGCAAGTGGGTATTGCTGACCACTGCACGCTCGAGGATGGTGCGGTAGCCGGCGCTCAGGCCGGCATACCGACAGGCAAGACCATTCGCCGAGGGCAGACAGTCTGGGGCACACCGGCACGGCCGCTGGACAAATTCAAGCAGCAGTACGCTTGGCTTCAACGGCTCCCGGAGTTTGCCGAGCGCTTGAGTAAGCTTGAGCAACGAACGTTGAAACCCGACGGCGCTTGACCTCCAGGCAGCCCGAACCGGTCCTTTGTCATCGGAACGGAGAACGAATCCCTTGTGTTTTCAGTTGACCGGGGAGGATTTACAAAAGATAATAGCAAGGTTCGCTGTCTGTAACTGGTTGTCACTCTAGGGATTGGCGTTTCCGATCCAATTTTCCAGTATTTTTGACATCGACATCCACCGGGGGTGGGACCTAATCTAGGTTGCCGCAGCACACTCAACTGTGACGCTTTATGTCTGAGGGGTTGATAACACCGGAGGCGAGTCTCCACGTGCAGGCGGAAACCGAAACCACACCAGCGGTCCGCCAGGACAATGGCGCATCCCCCGCTGCCATTGAGCAGGCTATCGCGCGAGCCGTGGGGTGGCTGCTCGCCAACCAGCACGGCGACGGCTACTGGTGGGGCGAACTGGAAGCCGACACGACGCTCGAATCTGACTACATCCTCTATCTTCACATCCTGGGTCAGTGCGAATCCAGCAAGGTAGCGAAGCTCGCCAAGTATATTCGCGATCGTCAGCTCCCCGATGGCGGCTGGAACATTTTCTACGGCGGGCCGGCGGAGCTAAACGCGACCGTGAAGGCTTGGCTGGCCCTGCGGCTGGCCGGCGATCCAGCCTCGGCACCGCATCTTGAGCGCGCTCAGAAGAGGATACACGAGCTCGGGGGCCTGGAATCGACCAACTCCTACGTGCGCTTTTACCTCGCCATGGTCGGCGCAATCGATTGGAAAATGGTCCCGGCAATTCCGCCGGAAATTATGCTGCTGCCCGGCTGGTTTCCCTTGAACGCGTACGAGATGTCCTCCTGGACGCGCGGCATCGTAATCCCTCTGGCGATCGTGTACGCCCGCAAGCCTGGTTGGCAGCTTCCCGAGGGAGTGACCGTCGATCGACTGTTCACCAAACCCGGCGCCCAGCCGCCATCGCTCGAGTGGGATGGCCGGCTGGTCTCGTGGAAGAATTTTTTCTTGGTCCTGGATCGTTCGCTCAAGCTTTATGACGGCCTGCCGTGGAAGCCCTTCCGTCAGATGGCGCTCACCCGCGCTCGCCGATGGATGCTCGAACGGCTCGAGCGCAGCGAAGGCCTGGGCACCATTTATCCCGCGATGATGAATTCGATTTTCGCGTTGTTTGCCGAGTGCGGCGATACGACCGATCCGCTCCTGGCGCGCGAAATCGGCTTTCTGGAGCGCTACGAAATCGAGGAGAAAGGCTCTCTGCGCGTCCAACCCTGCATCTCGCCGCTCTGGGACACGGCCATCGCCATGGTTTCACTCGAAGAAGCCGGCCTCGGTCCCGCGCACCCGGCGCTGGTGGGGGCTGCGCGGTGGCTGGCGCGAAACCAGATTCTCGGGCCGGGCGACTGGCAAGTGAAGAACCGCAGGGCTCGACCGGGCGGGTGGGCCTTCGAGTTTCGCAACGACTTCTATCCTGACGTGGACGATACGGCGTTCGTTCTCATGGCTCTCAGTCGCGTTTCCGATCGCGGGTTGCGCCCTGCGATGCGCCGCGGGCTCGCATGGCTGGTCAGCATGCAGAATGGCGACGGCGGTTGGGGCGCTTTCGACCATGAAAACAATCTCGATTTTCTGAACAACATTCCGTTTGCCGATCACAATGCGATGCTCGATCCTTCTACGGCCGACGTCACTGCCCGTGCGCTCGAATGCCTGGGCCATATGGGGTGGCCGACAGCGCATCCTGTCATCCGACGCGCTCACGATTATCTGAAACGCGAGCAGGAGCCCGATGGCTCCTGGTTCGGCCGTTGGGGAGTGAACTACATTTACGGCACCAGCGGAGTTCTCCGCGCTCTGGAAGCGGCGGGTCTGGCCCCTTCGGCCGAATCGGAGCGGGGCCGCGAGTGGCTCATTCGCGTGCAAAATCCCGATGGTGGCTTCGGCGAAACCATCCTGTCCTATTACGATCCAGCGCTCAAAGCCAAAGGGAAGAGCACGGCTTCCCAAACAGCTTGGGGCCTCATTGGTCTGCTCGCCGCTGCTGGCCCGGATCACCCGGCCGTCAGCGGGGCGGTCGATTGGCTAGTCGCGCATCAAAACGAAGACGGCAGCTGGGAGGAGAATGATTTCACCGGCACGGGATTTCCGCGAGTGTTCTATCTGAAGTATCACCTCTATCGAAACTCCTTTCCGCTCTATGCGCTAGCGCGCTACCATACTCTGGTACAGGGCCGTCGGAGATCGATCTCGACCGGGATTCCGGCAAGCGAAATTGAGCATCCAACACAGGAGCGGGGGTAGTGGATGAGAACTCCTTTGAGCATGATGACCAGCATGACCGGGTACCTGGTTCGCAAGGGCCTGAGCGGAGAGAAGAAATTCCCGCTCACCCTGATGCTCGAGCCCCTTCACACCTGCAACCTTACCTGTACCGGCTGCGGCCGGATTCGCGAGTACAAGTCCACCATCGGTGAAATGCTCACCGTCGAACAGTGTCTCGGCGCTGTCGATGAGTGCGGCGCACCCATCGTTTCCATTTGCGGCGGCGAACCGTTGATCTATCCCGAAATCGGTCGGCTCACCCGCGAAATCCTCGCCCGCAAGAAGCATATCTATCTCTGTACCAACGGCATGTTCATCCGCAAGCGGCTGCCGGAGTTCACGCCCTCGTCTCGCTTTTTCTTCAACGTGCATCTGGACGGTCTGGAGAAGACGCACGACATCTTGGTCGAACGCGATGGCGTGTTCCGCGAAGCGATCGAGGCTATCAAGGCTGCCAAAACGGCCGGATTCCTGGTCACCTCGAACACCACCATCTACAAAGAAACCGATATCGAGGAAGTCGACGAGCTGCTGGAATACCTGCAGACCCTGGGCGTCGATGGGCACATGATCTCCCCCGCCTATTCCTATGCCGCGGTCGATACCAAAGACATTTTCATGTCGCGTGAGGAGATTCGCCAGAAATTCGTGCGGGCGCGCGAACTGCTGGAGCGCTACAACATCATGACCACCCCGGTTTATATGGAATACCTGCGCGGGGAACGCGAGCTGATGTGCACGGCTTGGGGCAATCCCACCTACAACCCGCGCGGCTGGAAGGGCCCCTGCTATTTAATGACTGACGCGCACCACGAGCATTTCAAGGACCTGATCGAGAAAACGCCGTGGGAGAAATATGGTCGCGGCCGCGATCCGCGCTGCGCAGATTGCATGGTCCATGTCGGCTATGAGGCCTCGGCAGTCCTGGGCGGCAACAAGAAATTTGGGGATACCTGGAAGCTTCTGAGTTGGACCTTTTCGGGCAAGATGGGCGGCGTGTTGAAGGACCGGCCGTCGGCTCCCAAGAACAATGGCAATGGTCAGACGAACGGGCACGGCGTGAGCTTTCGCCCCAGGCCCGTTCCTCCCGCAGCGGACCAGGGGGAAGAGGCGTTCCGCATTCTATGACCACACTTGTAACGGGCGCTACCGGGTTCATCGGAAGTCATGTGGCGCGCCAGCTGGTTGCGGCGGGCAGTCGTGTGCGTGTCTTGGTCCGCCCCGGAAGCAACCTGCGGGCGCTGGAGGGGCTTTCGGTCGAGCGGGTCGAAGGCGATTTGCAGGATCTCGCTTCGCTGGATCGCGCCTTGCGCGGCGTGCGCCGGGTTTTTCACGTGGCCGCCGATTATCGCCTCTGGTTGCGCCATCCCGAGGAAATCTACAAAACAAATGTCGAAGGCACCAGACGCCTTTTTGAAGTCGCCGCCCAAGCCAAAGTCGACCGTATCGTTTACACCAGCAGTGTTGCCACGATCGCAGGGGTTGGCAGTCCGGGCGCTGCTCTTCCGAGCGAACAAACCTCGGCCACGCTCGATCAAATGATCGGCCACTATAAGCGCTCCAAATTTTTGGCCGAGCTCGAAGCGCTCAAAGCGGCCCTGGCCGGAGTGCCGGTCGTCATCGTGAACCCGACCGCACCGGTCGGCCCCGGTGACTGGAAACCGACACCGACCGGCCGCATCATCGTCGACTTCCTCAACGGCCGCATGCCCGCCTATGTCGACACCGGACTCAATGTCGTGCCTGTCGAGGATGTGGCCCGAGGACATCTGCTGGCCGCCGAACGCGGACGTATCGGCGAACGCTATATCCTAGGCGGCCGGAACATGACCCTCAAGGAGATTTTGGACTCACTTGCCGTGATCACCGGTCGTGCTGCCCCGCGCCTGCGGCTGCCGCATGCCGTAGCCCTTGCGGCGGGGTATGCGAATGAATTCTTTGCGCGCCTGGCCGGCCGCGAGCCGCAGATTCCGCTGGAAGGCGTCAAGATGTCGCGCCACCGGATGTTTGTTCGAAGCGACAAGGCCGAAAAGGAATTGGGTTACCAGCCCGGCGCCGCAGAACCTGCTCTTAGAGCAGCGGTGTGCTGGTATGAGGAGCACGGCTACGTTCGTGGTCGGGCCCACACAAAAAGTACCAGGGAGGCTCGGGCCGCATAGCGAGAAGCCGGTGAAAATACTGGTTACAGTCGCGCTCGAAGCCGAGTTCGCTCCGTGGCGGAGCATCCGCGACTTTCGGCGCGATACCTGGGGCCGTTCGGAGGTGCACACGACCGCGCTCGGCGGAGCGGAGGTTGGCGTGGTCCTGACGGGCGTGGGCTCGCGGCAGGCTGCCCTTGCGGCTTCCCGTTCGATCGGGTGCGAACTAGACTTCTGTATCTCCTCGGGTCTGGCCGGGGCCTTGCGCCCCCAATATCAGATCGGCCAGATACTGGCAGCGCGCAGCGTAACAGGGGGGACGCCGGCGGAGCGAAGCTGGGACAGCAGCCCTTCGCTCATTTCTCTGGCTGCAGGGCTTGGCGCAACTCCGGTTGCGCGGTTCCATACGGCAGACCGTGTGATTCATCGCGCCGAGGAAAAACGCCATCTGGGACGCGAGGCGGACGCGGTGGAAATGGAGAGCTTCGAGATTCTGCGCAGGTCGGCCGAATGCGGAATCCCGGCAGTGGCGATTCGGGCCGTGGGCGACACGGTCACAGAAGAGTTGCCCTTGGACATGAACCAAATCTTC
>JASHRC010000165.1 GCA_030037525.1 Candidatus Acidiferrales bacterium
GGAAGGCAGGCAACAAAAATCAGGCCGACGATCACCGGTCTCATGACCGCGCAAGGCATGCTAGTAATGCTCGAAACAGCAGACTTGTGGGTGTGGCCATGCTCCGAGCATGCCTCCGGTCGCAAGCTGGAAACTAACATCAGGTGCCGCCGCGGTCAACGAGGCGGATCGGGCACAAGCCACCAAAGCAAGAGAGCAACTAGATGCGAGCTAGGGCGGTAGCCTCGTCCTCGACCAGATCCAGAACGGTATCCAGCCGAACCATTTTCAGAAGCATTTGCACGCGCCGGGGGGGCGAGAAGAACGTGCATTTTCCGCCCGCGCGCTTAACAGTGGTGAACGCCCGGACCAGAGCGCCGATTCCTGAGCTGTCCAGGTCCGTCACGCCCGCTAGATTCACGGCAACGTGCGGAGACCCGGCCTCAATAAGCTTTTGAACCTGATCGCGAAACGCTTCTTGCGCCGGGCCAAGCTTGAGCGGGCCGTCCAGGTCGAGAATCGTCGCCGGTCCGGCGGTGCGGATGCGGATATTCAAGCTGTCTCTCTTTGGCCTGTAAGCTAACCGAATTGCCTCCTCCGATCAAGTGCGATCAAGACAGATTCTTGACCTTTGAGTGCTGCATTTGCTAGGCTTCGCCAGCCGCTCCTCGTCCCGTGCGGGATCTCATTTTGCGAGGCGAGGACGGTTCTTCCCTCCTCGGGAGAGACATGCAAGCGTCCGCAGCGTTGTTCGAGCTGGCAAGCGTGTCCCTAGCCTGCCGCGATCAAGATACCCTTCTGAAGACCTTCGCCGCGCGCCTGGGGTCGTCCCTGAGCGCCAAGGCCGTCCTCGTCTGGACTGGTAATGCGGAAAGTAGGCTGGTGTGCCGGGCACGCTGGAGTGCGGCCGGAGAGCGCCTTAACGTAAAGGAGGCAGGCGCAAACGGTCTTCTAGCGGAAGTGCTCGGGACGGGTGAAACACGGCGCCTGGGCTCCAAACAGATCTCCTCGGCGCGTCTGGATCACCTCGACGAGGCAGCCCGCGCGCGTGTGAAGTCCGCGATGTACGCGGTTCTGCCTGGCGCCCAGGACCCGCAGGGCGTCGTCGAAGTTTTGGGCGAACCGGCCGAGGATTTTGCCGACGAGGACGCGCAGTTTCTCGAAGAGGCCAGCAGGCTTGCGGGCCACGCGCTCATCAATCTGGACGCGATTGAGGCCGAGCGCCGCTCGCAACTTGCCACGCTCGAGCGCTTAACAGCGCTCTATGATATCGGCCGCACCTTTACTTCGACGCTTGAACTCGCCCAACTCCTGCCGGTGGTCGCCGGGAAAATACAAGACATGCTGGGAGCCGGGGCAACGAACGTTTGGCTGATGGCTGCCGATGGGAAGGAACTGTATCTTGCCGAGCGGGCGGGCGAAGATCCCACGGTCGAGCCAGGCGCGCGCGTTTCCTCAACCGAAGGTCTGCTCGCCGAAATCGCCCAACAGGCAAGCCCAAAGCTCGTTACCGAGCCTGCCGACGAACCAGTCCTCTCGGAGCGACGAGAGGCAGGCGGCGACTTCGAAATTCACTGCTGGATGGCCGCGCCTCTGCGGAAAGGCGATGAGGTGCTCGGTGTTTTGGAACTCGTCAACAAGGCGGATGGCAGTGCGTTTGACGAAGACGACCTTTTCTTGCTGGCAAGTGTCAGTGAGCAGGCCGCCGTCGCTTTACACAATGCCAACCTGCTCGAGTCCGAGCGCAAGTTGCACACGCTCGACGCGCTGCTGAAAATTTCGCAAGAGATCACTTCCACGCTCGACTTGGATCACGTCCTTACGACCGTGGTTCATCAGGCCGCCACGGTCGTGCCCTTCGACAAATGCGTGATCGGATTTTTCGACCGCGGTCAATTCGTGCTCGGCGCCGTTTCGGGCGAATCCGAGGTTCCCAAAACTCGTGAGATGGACGATTTGAGAGATCGCCTGCAATGGGTGGCCCGTCGCCAGGACGCTGTTTCGGCCAATCTATACGACGACGGCTGGCATCTTGACCCGGAAGAGGCCAAGGCCCAGATCGTGCCGTTCCTGGAGAAGAACGACTACGCCGGTTTCTATGCGCTGCCGTTGCATGACGACCAGGGCGCGCTCGGAGCGCTGGCGCTTTTAAGCAGCGCTGCGGACTTTCTCACCCAAAGCCACAAGGAAACGCTTGCGATTCTTGCCAGCCAGACAACCGTAGCCGTCCGCAACGCGCAGCTCTATCAGCAGGTGCCTCTTGCCAACATCTTGCAGCCGCTTGCCCAGCGAAAACAAAAACTTCTCGCAGCTTTGCCGAAGGGACGCTGGCGCCCGTATATGGAGCGGGCCGGCATGGTAGTCCTGGCGCTCGTTTTGATTCCCTGGCCGATGCGCGTGGGTGCGGACGCCACCGTCGTGCCCGCCGAGCGCAGGATCGTCAGCACGATCGAGGGCGGTGTCGTCCGCCGCGTTTTCGTTCGCGAAGGCGACGCCGTCCAGGCCGGCCAATTCCTCGCGCAGCTCGACGACAGCGATGATCGGGTCAAGCTTGCGGAGGCCCAGGCCGCCCTGGCTCAAGCCAGGCATGATTTGGCCGAGGCAGAATTTCGCAACGACGGCGCAGCTGCGGGCCAGGCCAAGATCCGGGCCGATCTGCATGAGGCCGAGGTCGAACTGGAACAGGAACGCGTACGAGAGGCCCAACTACGCGCTCCGATCGCCGGTGTCGTGGTGACGCCGAAGATTGAGGAGCGCGTCGGAACCATGTTGAAGCCGGGCGAAGCCTTCGGCGAAATCGTCGCGGCGGACCGCATGGCGGCCGAAATCAGCGTGCCGGAAGGGGACCTTGGGCTCATTCGGCCGGGACGAACCGCCGCGCTGAAATTCAACGCGTTCCCCACGGTCACTTTCGCCGGAGCCGTCGAGCGGATCGGTGCCGAGACAAGATCTGAGGCCGGCGAGCAGTATTTTCTAGTGCGGGCGGTGTTCGACGATCCAGGCCACCTGGCTCGCGACGGAATGGTCGGCCGCGCGCGGATTCGCGCGTATGGCGGATGGTTCGGCAGCGAATGGTACCCGGTTGGCTACGCTCTCACTCGCGATCCGTCCCGGTGGCTCTGGCGAAAAGCTTGGGCGATGTGGCCGTGATCCAGAAAGGACCAAACCGATGAGAAGGGGTGCGCTTCTGTCGACTAGTGCGATTGCGCTTCTAACGGTGGCTTGCGGCGATGCGCCGATTCCGCCTTCTTCTCGTGCAGCGGCCGCCCCTCTGGGCAGCCGATCTCCCGCGGCACAGCCGGCGGCAGCGCCTGCCGAACTGGCGACTGTCGGCACCAATGAGGTCCTGAGCGTCCTCTCCGTAGAGCATCAAGTCGATGTGGCCAGCGAGCGGGATGGCATGGTCGTCTCGATCTCGAAGGATGAGGGAAGTGTGGTCAACAAGGGAGAGGTGCTCGCCCAGCTCGATGACCGCACGCTACAGGTTGAAAGGATCAAGGCCAACGATGATCTGTTGGTGGCGCAGAACAACGTCAAGTACAAGGAAGCGGAACTGAAAGCCAAAAGAGCGGCGCTCGACCGCCAGCAGCAGCTCCGCAAGCTCGGACTTTCGAGCGAGGCCGATCTGGAAGCCGCCGACTTTGAGGCCAAGGCCGCCGAATTCGACCTGCACGGCTGGGAAGCGATGGTAGAAAGCAGTCAGGCTGAAATTCACCGACTCGATATAGAAATAGATCAGACGCACCTGCGCGCGCCGTTCTCCGGCGCCGTGGTGAGCCGTTACATCCGCGAAGGCCAGGAGGTTGCCAAGGGCGATAAATGTTTTCGGGTGAGCCAACTGTGGCCGCTCGAGGTCGAGTTCCAGGTTCCAGAGTCTGCCGAACCCCACCCCGTCGATGGTGCGGGTGTGAGGGTCTCGCTCGTGGGAGATTCCACCCGCACGGTGCGTGCACGGGTCGTGAAAGTCAGTCCGACGGTTGACCCCGCGAGCGACAGCTACAACGTGACTGCTGAGCTAACCGGCAAGGTCTCCGATCTTCGCCCGGGAATGGCGGTCCGCGTGGCCTGGCCTGCCACCGGCCACGCAACGACCCCGTAGCGGATCACCATGCGCTTCGGCCCCACCAGTCTGAGAACCTCCCGCAATGTTGCCAAGGGATTGCGGCGCCCAAAATTCCGGTCGGACCTCCGCGTCAGCGAACAAACTCTTCGGGGCGAGACAAGTTACGTAATCAAGGTTCCCGAAAAAAACAGCTACAGCCGCTACGGCCCGACCGAATACGAACTGCTGACCCTGTGCGACGGCACGCGGACAGCATCGGAGGTCGCGGCGGAGTGGAATCGAACGCACCCCGATGAGCCGTTGGGCGAAGCGCAGGTCATGGAATTTCTCGATGATGCCGAAGCCGGGCTTTGGGAGCAATCGCTGGGAGAACGGAACCTGGCAGTTCTCGAAAGGATCCGGGACGAGCGGCGAAGCCGCGTCGACCAATCGAGCGTACTCTATATCAGTTTCAAAGCCTGGGACCCCGATCGAACGCTCACCAAACTAGATCGGTATCTCGGCTGGATGTTCACTCGCGGGTTCGTCGTCTTTTCTATTCTGCTGTTCATCGCATCGGCTTATCTAGTGGCCGGGGACTGGGCTCGGGTCAAGAGCGACACGGCCGCTCTCTATTCCTTTCAGAACAAGACTGCCTACGACATTTGGGTTTTCTGGTTTCTGATGTTGGGGTTAGCCGCGATCCATGAATTCGGGCATGGCCTGACCTGCAAGCATTTTGGCGGGGAAGTTCACCAGATGGGTTTCCTGCTCATCTATTTCACACCGGCTTTTTTTACCGACACCACAGACAGTGTCCTCTGCGACCGCTCGAGTCGTCGGCAATGGGTGCTGTTCGCCGGAATCTGGATTGAGTTGGTCGTCTGCGGAATCTGCGTCTTGCTCTGGCGTTTTACCGCGCCGGGTTCGTTCGTGAACGATCTTGCTTACAAGGCTATGTTGTTTAGTGGAATCCAGGCAGCTCTTCTGAATCTCAATCCGCTCATCAAGGCGGACGGATACTACGCGCTCTCTGAGTTTCTCCACGTGGACAACCTGCGGGAGGATGCTTTCGCGTTTCTTCGGGCCTGTACGCGAAGGTACCTGTTTCGCGAAGATGTGGAGCTGCCCGCCGCTACGAAACGGCTGCGCCGCATCTTTACGGTGTTCGGCCTCACGGCAATTGTCTACAGCGTCTCGCTGGTCATTCTCGCTCTGTTATTCGTGAAAAATGTCTTCGTCAGCAAATTTGGAACGTGGGGCTACGTGTTGACGGCAGGCGTGGTTTATTTCTTTCTCCGTAAGGGTTTCAAGAAGGCGCTTCCGGAAGTTCGCGCCTGGTGGCGCGAGAAGAAAGAGGAATGTATGGCCTGGAAATTGTCGCGGGCGCAGAGTTTGGGAGGCTTGGGCATCGCATTTTTGCTGATGATTCCTCCGGTCCCGTCGCGAGTGGCGTCGGATTTTGTGCTGGAACCAGGCAGAGATGCGCACGTGCGGGTCGAAGTGCCGGGGGTGGTAGATCGGGTTTTTGTCAAACAGGGCGAGACCGTTAGCGAAGGACAAGTGTTGGCGACTCTCAAAAACCCTGGGGTTGAGGCGAACGCTCAATTGCTGGGCGAGCAGCTGGCAATGGCCAATAGCAACCTCCGCACGGCCCAAGCGCGGGCCGAGGAAGAAAAGATCGCCGCTGCTTTCGCCGAACAACAGCGACTCGAACAAGAATGGGAGGTTGCGCGGAATAAACTCGCTTCGCTCCAGATCCGGGCTCCATGGGCCGGGGCAATTTCAACTTCCGTGGTTGAACAAAAGATCGGCGAATACCTCTCGGCTGGGGATGAATTCTGTCAGATCGTGGATCGTCGCACGATGAAGGCGCGCATCTTAGTTCGCGATTGGGAACTCGAGGACGTCGCTGCCGGAGCCCCAGCGAGGCTTAAAGTGATTCGGTTCCCCTATCGTACCTACGCGGGACGGGTCCGACAGATTCTTCCCGCGGCTGCCTCGGACCGGCCCGTCGCCGAGCCGCAAAAGCTCTCGCGCTTGGGACAGGACCTGACGAACTATTTCGCTGTGGTGATGGACTTCCCAAACCCCGATGGGTCGCTCACGGAAGGCATGACGGGGACCGCAAAAATATCCGGCGGAGAGCTACCGCTGGGCTGGCAGATGGCTCGCGGGGCGTGGCGCTGGGTTCATTCCCAGTTGTGGTAAACGACCCCGCCTGAGTAGCGTAAGAAGGATTTGATCGCTAACAGCTAGGTGGCCGCCGGGTTGCGCGGCGGCCACCTGATCATCGTAGGCCTTGGATCTAGCTCACCGCCCTACTTGGGAGGTGGCGGCCCCGGGGTGTACAAGGGCACCTTCTTCTCGAGCTTCTTTGCTCCTAGCGTCTTTCCCTTCTTTGCCGGCTTGCCCGTGGGTTTCATAATTTCCTCTCCCTCTCCGCGAATTTAGTCTCGCCAACGGCAGACCGAAACAGACGAGAGCAATCAGGGGGCCAAAGGCTGCCTTGCCGGCCGACGAACCTAGCTGCTTGAAAACGAGGGGCTTGCACCTTCCGAGAATAGGCGATCGGGAGTGTCGCGGCGCACGCCGTGATGACTATTTCAACGTCTGTTGACTTATTCAACGGAACCTGTCCTCTCGCCTAAGGTCCGAGCTAGTCTAGGCCATGTTTTCGACAGAGATAATTCATGCGGTTGCGGTCCACTCGCAGCAGGCGCGCCGCTTCCGCCTTGCCGTCTTGGGCACGCTCTAAGGCTTTCTCGAGCCAGCGCCGCTCGAAGGCCTGGACTTCCTTGTCGAGGTCGATCCCGCCGACCGGCAGGTGGAAACGATCCTTCGAGTTCCCCCCTCCGGCCTGCACCACCTCCGGCGGCAAATCCCTCAGCGTAATGGTGTCGACGTCGGTCATCACCACGAGCCTCTGGATCGCGTTTTCCAGTTCGCGGACATTACCGGGCCAAGGGTACCGTTTCATGGCGAGCATTGCCTCGGCGTCGATGTGTTTCACTGGCAGACCGTTGGCTGCGCAATAGACGCCAATGAAATAATCGGACAGCAGCGGAATGTCTTCGACGCGCTCTCGCAGCGCGGGAACAAAAATCGGGACCACGTGAATCCGGTAGTACAGATCTTCGCGGAAACGACCCTGACGCGTCATTTCCTCCAAGTTTTCGTTCGTTGCGCTAATCAGGCGGAAATCGACGCGAATAGATTTTTTGCCGCCGAGCCGCGTGAGTGCACGTTCCTCGAGCACGCGAAGCAGCTTGCTCTGCAGGGCCGGTGTGAGTGTGGCGATCTCGTCCAGGAAAAGCGTGCCCTGGTGGGCCATTTCGATGCGCCCTTCTTTAGTGGCTGCCGCCCCGGTGAATGCGCCCTTTTCGTAGCCGAAAAGCTCCGATTCGATCAGAGTTTCCGGCAGCGCCGCACAGTTGACGCTCACAAACGCGCGACTGCGCCGTGGACTCTGCTCGTGAATCGCACGTGCGACCAGCTCTTTTCCCACCCCGCTTTCGCCTCGGATGACGACGTTGGTCGTGGCCCGAGCGATTCGCTTGATCGACTCAAACAGATGCCGCATCGAGTCGGTCGCACCAATAAAATCGCCCAGCGCGTTTTTGCGACTGATTTCATGACGGAGGATGCGGTTCTCCCGCTGGATGCGCAGCTTTTCTACGGCGCGCTCGAGCAGATGTCGGAGCACGTCGGTATCAATGGGCTTGATGAAGTAGTCGTACGAACCCGCGTCGATTATTTTGAGCGCCGTGGACTTTCGCTCGTCCGAGCTCATTACTAGGACCAGTGTGTCAATCTCGCTTCCGTCGAGCCGGTCCAGGAGCTCAGTGCATTCATGCATTCCTCCAGACGCAATCGGCAGACCGAGCAGAAGAACATCCAGTTCGCATTCCTGAAGCAGGTTGTAAGCCGCCTCGTAATCCCTTCCTTCCAGCACTTCAAAGTAAGACCGCAGGGACGAGGCGATTTTCGACCGCAAAGCATCGTCATCGTCGACGATGGCGACCCTGGGTCTGGGTGTTCCTGGCGCGATCGAGCTCTCCCCACGCGGACCCTGATGCCGCGTTGTCGCGATTCTAGGAGCGAGGCAGGCCAGTGTCAACGCACGATGCCTGGGATCATTTTGGCGTTGGTCAGTGGTCGACCAAACATTGCCCATCTGCGCGGCACCGTTGCTGGCGCGGCCATCCTTACGCTTTTCGGCTCCGCGTGGTGCATCATAGGGCTTACTCTCTGGGGCGCGCGTCCCAGCTGGTCCATTCCCGCGGCATCCACGGCCACCGTGGCGCTGCTTGCTGTGTCTGTCCAGCGGCTTATGGCTTTGAGAAAGATTCCCGGCGTCGATGATTCGGCCGCAGCAACCAAAGAAAAACGAACTGCTTCACTTTGACGTCGCATTCGAGAGGGTCTCGCGTTGACAGAGCCGGGCGGGACAACTACACTCTACACGTGAGGAACCTGTGCTTTTGCGCCTGTTGTAGCTGTTGTCGCCGCGCACAGCTGTGTGCGTCGCCGAGGGCGCTGGAATTCACAGGGTAAACGAAAGACATAGCAAGGCTGGAGTTGACCCGCCCTCGGAGGAATTAAGCCCGGGAGGCGGGCTTTCTGTTATGGCCCGTTGTTGGGGGTATTGAGTCGCCATGAAGGCCTCGAACGCACTTTGGAAAGAGCACCTTGCCGGGAAAACGCCCGAGGATTTGGCCCGCGAGGTGGACATCTTCGATGCCGAGGTCGCGCTGCGCAAGCAGGGCAAGCTCGACGAGCGTCTGTTCGCGGAGACGCGCCTGCGGCGCGGTGTCTACGGCCAGCGCTATGACAACGGCCAGCGGCACGATGGCGCAAAGGTTCAGGAAATGAACTATCCGTCGGGGACGCTGACCAAGGGGCCCTCGACCATGTGGGATGCGCCGGGCATGCAGCGCATCAAGATTCCCGCAGGCGGTCTCGACGCCGGGCAGCTGGAAACGCTGGCGGAACTGGCTGAGGAATATTCCGACGGCATTGCGCATGTCACCACACGCCAGGATTTTCAGCTCCATTACGTCCACATCGAAGATACGCCGACGATTATGCGTCGCTTGGCCGCCGCGAAGATTACGACGCGCGAGGCATGCGGCAATTCGGTACGCAATGTCACGGCATGCCCGTATGCCGGCACCTGTAGGGACGAAGTGTTCGATGTTACGCCGTATGCCAAGGCACTCTCGAAATTCCTGATGGGTCACCCGGATTGCCAGAATTTCGGCCGAAAGTTCAAGCCGGCATTCAGCGGATGCGCCCAGCACGCCTGTGGGCTCACCAGCCTCCACGACATCGGCTTTCTTGCCGTCACGCGCCAGGAGAACGGGGTCGAAAAGCGCGGATTTCAGGTGTATGTCGGTGGCGGCCTGGGTGCGGTTCCCTATATGGCAAAGCTTTTCGATTCGTTTGTCCCGGTCGAAGAGATCCTGCCTCTCACGCAGGCTGTGGCGCGAGTCTTTGCGCGCCTGGGCGAAAAGAGGAATCGCAGCCGCGCCCGGATCAAGTTCCTCGTCCAGGATTTGGGCATCGAAAAATTCAAGGAAGTGGTTCGCGAAGAACGCCAGACGCTCCCGGCGGATCCGCGATGGACGAGTTTCCTCAAAGATGCGGAAGAATTCGCCGAAGTTCCGCTGCGGCCCGGCGACGAAACATCCAGCTCCGGAGGGGAACGTTTCAAGCGCTGGCTCGAAACGAATACGCGACCCCAAAAGCAGCCCGGCTATGTGGTCGTCACCGTCGCGCTGCCCCTAGGGGACATCACCGCCAACCAGCTGCGTTCGCTCGCCGACATCGTCCGCAAATTTACAATGGAAACGGTGCGCACGACCGTTGAGCAGAATTTCGTGATTCGCTGGGTCAGCCGGCGAGACCTGCCGGAAATTTATGAAGCGCTCGACGCCGTGGGTTTGGCGGATCCTGGTGCCGGCACGATTGTGGACGTGGTCACTTGCCCGGGTACGGACACCTGCAAGCTCGGCATTTCTTCCTCGCGAGGACTGGCCGCTGAGCTGCGTAAGCGGCTGGCGGAGCGAAATTTCCAGTCCGATGAAGCAGTCGAGAATTTGCACATCAAAATCAGCGGCTGCTTCAATAGCTGCGGCCAGCATCACATCGCCGACCTGGGCTTCTATGGGGTGAGCCGCAAGGTCGGAGGGTACGCCGTCCCTCATTTCCAGGTTGTGCTGGGCGGTGAATGGGAGCATAACGCGGGTTCCTACGGCTTGCCGGTCGCGGCCATTCCTTCCAAAAACGTCCCGAAGGTCGTCACGCGCTTGACCGGACGCTATGTCGAGGGCCGCAATCCCGGCGAATCGTTCAAAGACTTCATCAAGCGCATCGGCAAAGCGGAGCTCAAAAGCTTGCTGGAAGATCTCGCTCGCCCGCCCGCCGGTGACCGTTCCTACTTTAGCGACTGGGGCGACCCCCGCGAATACAGTCTGGAAGACATGGGTACGGGCGAGTGTGCCGGAGAAATCGTCTCATCGGTCGAGTTCGATCTCGGTGCTGCCGAACGGGAAGTTTTCGAAGCACAACTTGCGTTTGAAAACGGTCAAATTGAGCAGGCCGGCAAGACGGCCTATCGGGCCATGCTTCACGGCGCGAAGGCTCTGGTGAAAATCGTTAACCCCGCGATTTCTGACGATGCCGACCAAATCGTCATCCAATTCCGCAAGGATTATTTTGATACCCAGAAATTCTGGGATCCATTTGCCGGGGGCAAGTTCGCCCACTATCTTTTTGACGCCCACCAGAAGGCGGGCACGCCCCACACTTCCGATAGCAGCCGCTACTTGATCGACGAAGCCCAGCTTTTCATCGACGCCGCACACAGCTGTTACAACAAACTCGGCAGTTCGGTCGCCGTCTAAAGCCGAAGGAGCGGCGCCCGATGGAGCTCCAGCACGTAAACGTGAAGTTCCTTGTCAGCGACCCTCAGTCGGTCGATCTGGAACCGTTGATTCCGGTGTTCCATCGCTGGATTCAGGGACAGGTCTGCGAGGAGCTGCTGCTGGACATCGCCGATTACCGGCACGTCCCTGAGGGACCAGGTGTTGTGCTCATCGGTCACCAAGCCGACTACAGTCTGGACAACACCAACAACCGTCTGGGCGTTCGCTACAACCGAAAAGCGTCGTTGGACGGAACCAATCGCGATCGCTTCAGGCAGGCGGCTTGCTCGGCGCTCCAGGCATGTCAGCGGCTCGAAGCGGAAGCCGCCCTAGGAGGGAAGATCCGCTTCAACGGCCGGGACATTGACCTGTTCATCAACGATCGCATGCTCGCACCCAACGGGGAGGAAACGCGCCAGCGCCTCGATCCGGAGCTGAAGGTGTTCTTTGACACGCTGTTTCGCGGTACCGCCTATTCGATGACCTATGACACCGATCCTCGCCACTTGCTGGGCGTTTCCGTGAGAGCCTCCCAGCCGTTTGGCGTGACCGACTTGATTCATAACCTTGTGACCTGAGGCCTCTGCTCCGCCAAGCTGTTTCGGCGCCGGGCTGGCCCTTAAAACTGCGCCGAACCCTCCATCCCCGCCAGTCTGCGCGGGTCGTTGCCGGGAATAATCATCTGAAAGGTGGATTCGACGCTCGTGTAGTCGTGATAGCCCAGCCGCGCGATGGGCCGAATCTTCAGAATGTCGATCCGGCCATCGGCGCCAATCATTTCTTCTTTGATATGGATTCCAATCACGCGTCCGATCACGATATCGACCGTGCCCATCGTCCCGTTTCCCGGTAAGCGAATCGTCTGATGGTAGAGACACTCAAAGTGGATGGGCGATTCTGCAACTCGGCAGGGTTTCACGAGCCTGGAAGGCTCCTTGGTCACGCCGGAAATCTCGAACTCGTCAACTTCCGGCGGTACCTCCTCAGCAGATTTGTTCACTGCTTCGCGCAGCTCGTAAGTCGCCATATTCCAGACAAACTCGCCCGTAGCCTCGGTGTTCACGACCGTGTCCTTTCGGCGCCCTCGCGTGGTTTGGTTGGCCGCGAACATCACGTAGGGCGGATCGAACGTCAAATTCTGAAATTGACTGAACGGCGCAAGATTGTGCACGTTTTCGCGGCTGACGGTGGAAATCCATCCGATCGGTCTCGGAACCACGCACGATTTGAATGGATCCCGCGGGAGTCCGTGTGTGGTTCTGCCGGGTTCATAGAACATCGCAATGCTCCCTGCGGCTGTTGCCGAACGACTTCGGCGGAGACGCCGCTTTTGCGAACTGACTGCGCTTCCTTGAAGTTGTGAAGCTGAGGAATCTCCGCAGTTCTGTAACGATTCCGGACGATTCTCTCATGTCTCGGACAGCCTTGACTTCCTTCTGAGCGGCATATACGGTGTTGTTTGCTTTCACGGCTTCAGAGCTACCATCGAACTCCTTGGCGCTCGCGCCAGTCGTGCGCTGGGGTCCGCTGCCAGTTTTACAGGAAGGGGAGCAACCATGCCTCATAAACTGCAGAGCATTCTTGTGCGCGTCCCAAGCGATCTCGAGATCGCCCAGGCCGCCACGCCCATTCCCATCGATGAGCTGGCATCCGAAGTGGGGATTCTGCCCAACGAGCTCGAGCTATACGGCAAGAACAAAGCCAAAGTGCATCTGTCGGTCCGCGACCGCCTGAAGAACACCCCGAATGGCAAATACGTCGTCGTAACGGCGATCACGCCCACTCCTCTGGGCGAAGGGAAGACCACCACAACGGTCGGTCTCAGTCAGGCCCTCGGCGCGCATCTGGGCAAGAAAGTGTTCACCTGCGTGCGCCAGCCGAGCCAAGGTCCGACCTTTGGTATCAAAGGCGGCGCAGCCGGTGGCGGGTACAGTCAGATCATTCCCATGGAGGAGTTCAATCTGCATCTCACCGGCGATATCCACGCCATCACGGCAGCGAACAATCTGCTGGCAGCGGCCATTGATACGCGCTGGTTCCACGAAAAGTCGCAAGACGCCGAAACGCTGTTCGAGCGCCTCTGCCCACCTGCAAAAGACGGGAGCCGTCGCTTTTCCCCGGTGATGTTGCGGCGTCTGAAAAAGCTGGGCATCTCCAAGACGAACCCCAACGATCTGACGCCGGAAGAGCGTGCCCGCTTTGCCCGCCTCGATATCGATCCCAATAGCATCACCTGGCGCCGCGTAACCGATACGAACGACCGCATGCTCCGCCAGATCACCATCGGCCAGGGGCCGGAGGAAAAAGGGGCCACGCGCGTCAGCGGTTATGACATTTCTGTCGCGAGCGAAATTATGGCGATTCTCGCGCTGACGACCAGCCTCGCGGATATGCGCGACCGACTGGGCCGCATGGTTTTCGGAACCAGCACGGCCGGCGAGGCATTGACGGCAGACGATATCGGCGTCGGCGGTGCTCTCACCGTGCTCATGAAGGATGCAATTTATCCCAACTTGATGCAGACGCTCGAGGGCACCCCGGCCTTCGTCCACGCCGGCCCGTTTGCCAACATCGCTCACGGCAACTCTTCGATCGTCGCCGACCAGATTGCGCTCAAGCTCGTGGGACCGGACGGCTACGTCGTCACCGAGTCCGGCTTCGGCGCCGACATCGGGATGGAGAAGTTCTTCAACATCAAGTGCCGTTACAGCGGGCTGGTGCCGAATTGTGTGGTCATGGTGGCCACGATGCGAGCGCTCAAGATGCATGGCGGCGGCCCGAAAGTGGTTGCCGGCCAGCCCTTGAATCATGCCTATCTTGAGGAAAACCTGGACCTGCTGGAGAAGGGCTGCGCGAATCTGGTCAAAATGATTCAGAATGCGAAGCGCTTCGGAATTCCCATTGTCGTGGGCGTGAACCGCTTTCAAACCGATACGCCCGCCGAGGTCGAACTGGTGCGCAAGCGAGCGATCGAAGCCGGCGCGCACGATGCGGTCATGTCGAATCACTGGGCTGAAGGCGGCGCGGGCGCTGTCGCACTGGGCAAGGCCGTCATCGATGCGTGCTCGAAACCGAGCAAGTTCCAGTTCCTCTATCCGCTGGATATCAGCATCAAGCAGAAAATCGAGACCATCGTCCGCGATATGTACGGTGGCTCGGGAGTCGAGTATCTGCCCGCGGCGGATAAGAAGATCGAGCTCTATACGCGTCTCGGTTTCGACAAGCTGCCGATCTGCATGGCCAAGACCCATTTGAGCCTTAGCCACGATCCCAATCTCAAGGGCGCTCCCACCGGATTCATCGTCCCGGTGCGGGATATTCGCGCGAGTGTAGGAGCTGGCTTCCTCTATCCGCTTTTGGGCACGATGAGCACGATGCCGGGACTTTCCACGCGGCCCGGCTATTACGAAATCGATATCGACCTCGAAACGGGTCGCGTAATCGGTTTGTCGTAACCAACGGTCGGCTGTCCTCAACTGCTTCGATCCGAGGCCGCCAAATTTGTGTGAACCTTGCGCGCGCCATCTGCGTCGGATAGACTGGCCGCCCGAACTGCAAAGCCCGCAGCATGGAACAGGAAATACTCAAGGTCCTCATTCGCCACGCCGCCATCGAAAGGCGTGTCCGAGCGGTCGCTCGCCATATCACTGGCGACTTCAAGGGCCAGCGCGTTCATCTGATCGGCGTCCTCAAGGGCGCGTGTATTTTCCTGTCGGACCTGGTCCGGGAGATAAACCTTGAAACTTCGATCGACTTCATCGCCGTCTCCAGCTACGGCCGAGGCAAGGATAGCTCCGGGCAGGTCCGCCTGCTGAAGGACCTGGACTCGAACATCCAGGGCCTGAACGTCATCCTAGTCGAGGACATTCTCGACACCGGCCTCACGCTCAATTATCTGCTTCGCGTCTTGAAGCAACGGAAGCCGAAAAGCCTGCGGGTGGCGGCGCTGCTCGATAAGCCCGCTCGCCGGCTGAAAACCGTGAAAGCGGATTACGTCGGCTTCAAAATCCCAAACGACTTTGTTGTCGGCTACGGCCTCGATTACGCCGAGCGCTACCGCAATCTCAAGGACGTCTGCGTTCTCTCGCTTCTGCCAGAGCAATCGTAGGTCCCTCGGCTCCCCTCTCTTGGACGATCCGGTACGCCGGGACTCCGCTGCTATAATGACTTGTCTGGAAGGCCGAAGCGGGGAAGAAAGACCTTCGACGCGCGCATCCATGGCGTTTGCCGCACCGCCGGTAAGAGTGCGCTCTAGCGAATCCAATGGACTCGATCGACGTCAATTCGGTGCAGGAAATCCCTACCGAGACGCTGGCCGTCCTGTCGGAGATCGGCCAGGAAATCAACGCCTCGCTGAATCTCGATCAGGTTCTTGCCAGCGCGGCTCAGCAGGTGCGGCGGCTCATCGACTACGAGATTTTCGCGGTACTGCTGCCCGAGGCCAGCACCGGCAACCTGTATGTCCGCTTTGCCATCGGCCATCGCACCGAAGTCGTTGAGAACTGGCGGATTCCGGTTGGCGACGGCATCATCGGCACGGCCGCCGCAACCGGGCAGGCCGTTCGTGTTGGTGACGTTACGAAGGACCGGCGCTATCTGCCCGCCGTCGATCAAGTGCGTTCGGAAATCGCCGTGCCGCTGATCGTACGGGGTCGCGTGATCGGCGTGATGGACATCGAAAGCCGACAGCTCGATTACTTCACGCCCGCCCAGCAGCAGATTCTCACACTCGTCGCCAGCCGCATCAGTACCGCTGTCGAAAATGCGCGCCTCTACGAGAGCGCCCAGAAACAGGCCGAAACCCTGCTGCTGCTCAACGAGATCGGCCGCGAAGCCAGCTCGAGTCTGGAGGTCGAGGAAGTGCTGCGCCGCGCGGTGGAACTCACCAAACGCCTGATCGACTACCAGATCTTCAGCATTCTCCTCTACGACGAAAGCGCTGGCGTCTTTCGCCACCGGGTCACCGTGAAGTTCGGCCAGCGCGTGCAGGAAAAGTCGACCGTCCCGCTACATGAGGGAATCGTCGGCGCCGCTGCGAAGCTTCGACGCCCGATCGCAGTTCCCGACGTGTCTCTTGATCCGCGCTACCGCCTGCTGAACCCGGAAACGCGTTCCGAACTGGCCGTCCCCATGATCTATAAGAATCGCGTTGTCGGGGTGATGGATCTGGAGAGCCCGCAGCTCAATTATTTCACCGCTGACCACGTTCAGATTCTTTCGATTCTTGCCGCACATCTTGCCGTCTCGATTGAAAACGCCCGACTCTACGAACGAGTGGCGCGCGACGAAAACCGAATGGAGCGCGACCTGCATGCTGCGCGCCGCATTCAAGGCGCGCTGTTGCCGCGCGTGCCGGGCCCTGAATTCGGACTGGATATCGCCGCGCGGGTTGTATCCTCGCGCGAGTTGAGCGGAGACCTGTACGACCTTCTGCGCTACGGCCCGCACGACCTCGGCATTGCGCTCGGCGACGTAAGCGGCAAGGGAAGCGCCGCGGCGCTCTATGGTGCGGTCGCCGTCGGAACACTGCGCAGCCTCGGCTCCCAAAAGCCTCGGCCCGCCCACATGCTCCACGCCCTCAATGGTTTTTTGGGCGAGCGCCTCATCGAAGGGCGCTTCATGACTTTGTGCTTTGCCACCTGGCAGCAGCGCCAGCGACGTCTGCGCGTTGCGAACGCGGGGCAAGAACAGCCGCTGCTCCTTCACGGAGGCCACTGCGACAAGATTCCCCTGACCGGATTTCCTTTGGGAATCTTCGAGGATGTCACCTACGACGAGAGAAGTTTTATCCTCGACCCGAACGACATCGTGGTGTTCTATTCAGATGGCATCGGCGACGCGCAGAGCCTCCATGGCGAATTCTTCGGTTCCAAGCGTGTCGCACAGATGGTGACTGAAAACCAGCACGTTTCCGCTGACGGCATCGCCGACAGAATCCTGGAATTGGTCGACTCCTTTTCCAGTGGCCAGCATCCCTCCGACGACCGGACCCTCATCGTCCTAAAAGTGAAGTAGGCGGGCGCTCAGTTCCGAGCCCCGCTGCTTTGGCGCGCCGGGTGCAGAAACTCTTCCACGGAGTGAAGGAACAAGTTCGGCTGATCAACAAAGGTCATATGGCCGCTTTTCGGCAGAATCACCATCTGCGAACTCGCAATTTTCTCATGCATTTCCTGGGAAAGAGAGGGATCGCACTCGTCATGATCGCCAACGACGATCAACGTAGGCACATGAATCCCCGCCAGGCGGTCCACATACTCAACCGACTTCAAGTTCCCGTCGATCACGAACTCCCCGTCCGAACCCCACATTTCCCGGTAAAGATCCCAGGACATGACTCCGTTCTCGACCGGATCGTAGTTGGGATCAGAGTGATTCTGATAAAGGTAGGGGAAATATCCCTCGCCCCATGCAGCAATCATGTACTGGTCGGGATAGCGGTTTTTGCGGTAGTCGGGCCCCTCGCCGAAGAGCCCTTTCTTCTCCATCGCGTCAATTCGATCCCGCAAATCGGGAGACATCTTCTCCTTCATCCGACGAAACACGTCATTCATCTGCTGGGTGCTCGGAAACGTGCTCGCCAGAATCAAGTGAGTCAGATTCCTCTGATACTTGAACGCGTAGGCTTGGGCCAGAACCCCTCCATAGGAATGCCCCAGTAGGCTGATCCGTCCGAGCGCGAGGCCCTGGCGCACGGCCTCGAGGTCTTCCACCATATTCTCGACCGTGTAGCCTTTGGGATCTTCCAGCTGTTCGGATTTTCCCGATCCCCGCTCGTCGATAAAAATCAGCCGATTGTGCCGAGCGAGCGGCAGTAGATAGGGCAGGAAGTACTCGTGGGAGGCGCCCGGCCCTCCGTGAACGATCACGAGCGGCGCGCCGCGACCGACAATCACGTAGTAGATCAGCACGCCATGGGCATCTACGAAGCCTTCTTGCACGGGGTAATTGGCGGGCGCCGGGCTATGGACAGCCGCTTCGGGAGCTGCCACCGACTGCGCAGCCACGTTTACGCCTGGCGCAAAGCCATAGACATAGAGGAAAGCAGCGAATCCCCATCGGACGGTGAACTTCACGCGATAGACCTCCCGGAAGCAAATTGGCGGCGCCTAGCGCTCGCTCCACCGCAATTTGCTTCGCAGCACTTCGAAGTAGGTTTTCTTGGGGGGCCGCACCAGACTCACGCGGCTCGCCGATTTGGTGACGATCACGCGGTCCTTCGGCTCCAGCTGGAAGCCAACCTGCCCGTCCAGCGTGATATAGACGGGCTCGTTTGCTGGTGCGAAGTCCAGCTCGATCGTGGCGGTATGGGGAATCACCAGGGGCCGGTTGGTCAGCATGTGCGGGCAGATCGGCGTAATGACAAACGCGTCGAGCTGGGGATCGATGATCGGCCCGCCAGCAGCTAGAGAATACGCAGTCGACCCGGTGGGAGTCGCCACAATGATTCCGTCTGCGCGATAACGCCCCACGTGATTGCGGTCCACATACACATCGAATTCAAGCATGCGCGCAAGCGCCGCTTTCGTCGCCACCGCATCATTGAGCGCCCGCTGCCGCTCCGAGACATGCCCTTTGCGGATGATTTCTGCATCGAGCATCATCCGCTCGCTCGTGGTGTGCTTGCCGGCAATCACTTGCTCGAGGACGGGATACAACTCGTCGAGCGTCACGCTGGTCAGAAAGCCGAGTCCGCCCAGATTGACTCCCAGGATCGGTATTCGATGGCTCCCGAGAGCGCGCGCTGCGGAAAGCAGCGTGCCATCACCCCCGAGGACGATGAGTAGTTCGATCTTTTCGCTGAGGCCGGTGCGCGGAAGTACTGGTGCGCGAAGGTCGACGCAGGCACGGGTTTCTTCATCCACGAACGTTTCGATATTCCGCTCGCCCAGCCATTTGAGCAGCGACGGCGTGACCGAGGAGACCAGTTCCCGGTTCGGCTTACAGATGACGCCAGCAGAGCGAATCATCGGCGTGGAGCGAGCATCTTATGCTATTCGCGCGGCTTCGCGTGGAGAAAAAACTCTCGGTTTCCCTCCGCACCCCGGATTCGGCTCTCGCGCAGGCCCAGGATTTGGAGCCCTGCCTCGGCGGCCGATTCCTTGACCCGCTCGATGGCTTTCTGGTGCAGCTTGGTTTCCCGCACGATTCCGCCTGTGCCGACGTCGCGTTTCTCTAACTCGAACTGCGGCTTGATCAGGATCAAGAAGTCGGCGCCCGGCCGAGCCAAGGGCACCAGCGCCGGTAGAACCTTGCTCACCGAAATGAACGACACATCGACAACAATGAGGTCGACGGGCTCGCCGAGGTCTTGCGGCTGCAGATAGCGGGCATTGCGCTCCACCGGCACCACCCGCGCTTCCTGCCGCAGCTTCCAATCGAGCTGGTCGATGGTCACATCGACCGCATACACCCTGCGCGCTCCGTGATGCAGGAGGCAGTCGGTGAACCCGCCATTCGAGCTGCCCACATCGAGGCAGACTCTGCCTTGCGCCTCGACTCCCAGGTCTTCCAGAGCGCCCTCGAGTTTCAGGCCGCCGCGGCTGACGTAGGTCGAGGGTGCGCCGATGAGTTCGATCTGCGCATCCAGGGCCACTTGCGTGCCCGGTTTTGTCGCCGGGGCGCCATTCACTCGCACCTGTCCTGCCAGCAGCTGGGCCTGAGCACGCTCTCGCGATGCGGCCAGCCCCCGCTCGACCAGCAGGACATCGAGCCGCGCCTTGCCCGGTTTGACTGCTTTTCTAGAAGAGGAATGGCTTGAATACCCTCGGCTCATACGGCTGGATGGCTCAGGAACGCCGCGCCACCAGAAATTCCGCCACCTGTTTCAGGCGTGAAGCGCGTTCCCCGTAGAATGCAATTTCCGCGAGCGCCTTGGATTCCAGGTCCGCGGCAATCGCGCGCGATCTCTCGATTCCGTAGAGCGCCGGGTAGGTTGCTTTTGCCTGGGCCCGATCCTTGCCCGCAGTCTTACCCAGCGCCGTAGACGATTCCTCAACATCCAGCAAATCATCGACGACCTGAAATGCCCAGCCGATCCAGCCGCCGAATCGCCGCAGCCGCTCCACATCCTGTTCTTCTCCGCCGCCTGCAATCGCGCCCGCCGCGATCGACCCGCGAATCAGTGCCGCTGTCTTCGAACGATGAATGAACTCGAGGGTCTCGGCATCGACGGGCTTTCCGCCCGCCTCGACGTCCGCCACCTGCCCGCCCACCATTCCGTCAACCGTCCCCGCGGCGGCTCCCATCTCCGCGATGACTCGGACGCAGCGCGCCGGCTCGATCGGCGCACCCGCCAGCGCCTGAAACGCCAGCGTCAGGAGCGCATCGCCCGCGAGGATTGCCATCGCCTCGCCAAACACCTTGTGATTGGTCGGTTTGCCGCGGCGGAGGTCGTCATTGTCAAGCGCAGGCAAATCGTCGTGGATCAGCGAGTAGGTGTGGATAAACTCGATGGCGCATCCTGTCTGGATGGCTCCCTCCAGATTCTCGGTGAACATGCGGGCCGCCTCGATGCACAGCACCGGCCGGACTCTTTTGCCGCCCGCTGAAATGCTGTACCGCATCGCACGGTGGATCAGAGCCGGAGGCGTGCTTTCCCTGGGAAGAATCCGATCGAGCGCCGCTTCGATCACCTGACGATCCGCTTCGAAAAAATCGGGGAGTTTCATGCGGCGGCTGGCACTGGCAAATGGCGGCTTGCGAGCCTTAACAACGACCGACTAGGACGATGATTCATCTTCGGGCTCAAACGGCTCCGCCACGATTTTACCATCTGCCTTTTTGAGCAGGATTTCGACGCGCCCTTCGGCCTCCTCCAGCTGCTTTTGGCACTGGCGCGAAAGCTTCACGCCCTCCTCAAAGAGCTTCATAGCCTCGTCCAAAGAAAGCTCCGGGCTCTCCAGGTGCTTCACGACCTCTTCGAGCCGCCCGAGCGATTTCTCGAAATCGCCTTTGCGCGGCGGCTCGGTCGCTTTATTCGTCGTCGAGCTCATCGGTCCTCAGGTGCCGTTCGCTGTCGAAGGCAGCAAAAAAAAAGGCAAGGGCACGTCCATCTGTGCAAACATTCTAGCGCGCCTGTAGAGGCTCAACAATCTCCCTTTTCAGAGCTTGCAGCGACCCGCGTCCCGATGCAAAATACCGGCATGCCCCTTGAATTCACCACCTCGTACGTACGGGATTCAACCGACCTTCTGCGCTATTACAAGAGGCTTGGGGAACAGGCCATGGCGCAAGTGTCTGACGAGGTGCTGCTGGCCACGCCCGATTCTGAATCGAACTCCATTGCCATCATCGTGAAGCATTTGGCGGGCAACATGCGCTCGCGCTGGACCGAGTTCCTCACCAGCGATGGCGAAAAACCGGACCGCAATCGAGACTCCGAATTTGAATCGCCGCCTCAAACGCGCGCCGAGATCCTTGCGTTGTGGGACTCGGCGTGGAAGATCGTCTTCGACTCACTCTCCCCTCTAACCGACGACGACCTGGGCCGCAGCGTCCGCATTCGCGGCGAACGCCATTCGGTGATGCAGGCAATCGACCGCCAGGTCGCCCATTACGCCTACCACATCGGCCAGATCGTCTACCTGGCAAAACATTATTCCGCCGAGCGCTGGAAAGCTCTCACCATCCCTCGAGGCAAATCGAGCGACTTCAATGCCCGCGTCACCGCAGGGCTCGCATCGCAGCGTTGATCAGCGGTCGCCCGAGTTGCCGCATTCTCCCCGCCGCCTGATAGAATCGAGAGCAATGCTTTCCCCCGGGTCTTTTGAGGTTGCACCGCACGGGCGACGCGCGCCAGCGGCCGTTGCCAAAGCCCTTCGCATCCCCCCGAGGCCTCCCGCCCCATGACTCCCCTGCACATCCTGGGAGTGGTCTTCCTGATAGGGATGAATGGCTTCTTCTCTGCCGCCGAATTCTCGCTCATTGCCGTGAGGCTTTCACGAGTCCGTCAGCTCGTCCAAGAGGGTGATCCGCGCGCCAAAATCGTCGAGCATCTCCTCAGCGATCTCAGTCGCGTCGTTTCTGGCGTACAAGTGGGGATCACGATCGCCAGCCTTTCTCTCGGCTATTTGGGCGAGATCACCCTGGCCGCACTCCTGCGGCCGTTCGTGGACAAAATGACGCGCCCCTGGGCGCCCATCCTGACCCATGCCATTGCACTGATACTGGTGTTTGGTCTTCTGACCGTTCTGCAGGTCATCTTCGGCGAGCTCGTCCCTAAGAGCATGAGCCTTGCGCGAGCCGAGCGAGTAGCCCTGCTCATCGCTCGGCCATTCTATTGGTTCCTCAACACCTTCCGCTGGGCCATCGACTCACTGGACGGCATCGCCGAAAGAATCGTTCGCGCGATGGGACTGGTCGCTCCTCATAGTCACACTCTGGTGCGCTCGCTTGAGGAGTTGCAAGTCATGGTTCAGCAGGCCCAAGACCGCGGGTTGATTCCTGCTGCGGAAGTACGACTCGTCCAAAATGCGATGGAGCTCGGGCAAGTCGAGGTGCGCGAGATTATGGTTCCGCGCCCGGATATGCACGCGCTTCCCGCCGACGCAAGCTTGGAAGACGCGCTGATTATGTTCGCCACCACGCAGCGTTCCCGCCTTCCGGTCTACGACGGCTCGCTCGACCACATCCTCGGCTTTGTGCACATCAAAGACCTGATCTGGGTGCTGCTGGAGCGCTCGCGTCAGACCGACGAGCATCTTCCCCCCTCTCCCTTCGAGCTGAACAAGCATCTTCGCGAAGCGCTGATCGTCCCGGAAACCAAGCCCGCCAGCGAACTCCTGATGGAATTTCGCTCCCGCCGGATGAGCCTCGCGCTCGTCGTCGACGAGTTCGGCAGCATTCTCGGACTCGTAACTCTCGAAGACATCCTCGAGCAGATGGTGGGCAAGATCCACGACGAATTCGACGTGGTCGAGCAGCCGCTCGTTCTGCCTGACGGCAGTACTGTATTCGACGGGGCGTATAAAGCGCGCGATCTCGAAGCCCACTACCACATCAAGCTGCCCGACGACGTTTCCTTCGAGACCGTCGGCGGTTTCGTGCTGAGCCGCTTGGGATTCCTCCCGCGCGGTGGCGAGAGCTTCGAGGCTGATGGATACCGCTTCACGGTGATGGAAATGGATCGCCGCCGAGTTTCGCGGGTCAAAATCAAGCCCCTCACGGCTACACTCGATGCGGGCTCGCAGCCTTCTGATTCCGTTGCGGTTCCCAGGGAGCAGCTTGCGCCGGCCACAGCCGCCAAGGAACGCCGCCGAAAGTGACCCGCTACATCTCCTTGCGGCTCTTGTTCGCTCTCCCGGCACTGTGGCTCATCGTCACGATGGTGTTCCTCCTCGCGCATATCGTTCCGGGGGATCCCGTCGAGCAAATGCTGGGCGAAGGCGCGCGCGCTGAAGATTTGCAGCAGCTCCGCCACGCCCTCGGCCTGGACGTCCCCATCGCGAAGCAATATGCGCGCTATCTGTCCAGCATTGCTCATGGCGACCTCGGTGAATCGTTCCGCTTCCATGAGCCTGTCACGCGTGTGGTGCTCGAGCGGTACCCCGCTACGCTCGAACTCGCGATCGTTGCCCTGCTGGTTTCGGCTGCCATCGGCATCCCAGCCGGGCTCCTTGCCGCCGAGCGCCGTGCCACGGCTACCGATCGCGCCGTCGGGGTCTTCACCTTGCTCGGTCTCTCGGTGCCCAACTTCGCGCTCGGCCCCGTACTGATTCTTGTTTTCTCGGTGATTCTCGGCTGGCTGCCCGTTTCTGGCCGCGGCGGTCCGGCGCATCTGGTTCTTCCCGCTTGTACTCTCGGCGCGGCCCTGGCGGCCATTTTGACGCGCATGGTGCGTGCCTCAGTCATCGAAGAGCTTTCCAGCGACTATGTCCGCACCGCCCGCGCCAAGGGCCTTTCGCCCGCCGCCGTTTTGTTCCGCCACGCCTTTCGCAACGCTTTGATCCCCGTTCTGACCATCCTCGGCCTTCAATTCGGCACGCTGCTGGCCGGGACCATCGTCACGGAAACGATTTTCTCCTGGCCCGGAATCGGCCGGCTCGCTGTGCAAGCGATCGGGGCGCGCGACTATCCCCTCCTGCAAGGCTGTATTCTTTTGATCGCAGTTTCCTACGTGCTCGTCAATCTGTTTACCGATTTCATCTATGTGCTCGTCGATCCGCGGGTACGGCTGGAATGAACGCGCTTCGCGAATTTCTTCGGCAGAGCAGGATGGGACGCTGGGCGCTCGTGCTGGCGCTGCTGCTGGTCTTGGTCGCGCTTACGGCGCCGTGGATTGCACCGTCCGATCCAACTGCCTTAAGTCTGCGCACCCGCCTGGAGGCTCCCAACGCCGCGCACTGGATGGGCACCGATGAGCTCGGCCGCGACATCCTCTCGCGGGTCCTGTTCGGGGCGCGTGTCTCGATTTTTGTGGGATTCAGCGTGGTCTTCAGTGCCGGCCTGATCGGGCTCGCCATGGGTGCGTGGGCAGGCTATTGCGGAGGTTGGCTCGATCGTCTCTTAAATATCGTGCTCATCAACGCCTTCCTTTCGTTTCCCGGCATCCTGCTTGCCATCGCCTTAGCCGCGTTCTTAGGGCCCGGCATCGGCAGAGTGATTTTCGCCTTGATTGTCACCGGCTGGGCCGGCTACGCGCGTCTGGCGCGTGCGCAGGTCCTGCAGGCAAAGGAAACCGAGTACGTGCTCGCGGCCCGCTCTCTGGGCGCTTCGCCCGCCCGCATTCTGCTCCGGCATCTGTTTCCGAACATTCTGCCGCCGGTTCTCGTACAGGCGACGCTCGGCATGGCCGGTGCGATTCTCGCCGAATCGACGCTCAGCTTTCTTGGCGTAGGCGTCCTCGCGCCCATGCCCAGTTGGGGCGCGATGCTCAATGACGGCCGAAGCCATCTGTTCGACGCGCCGCATCTCGTGCTGTTTCCTGCGCTCGCGGTCATGCTCGCCGTCCTGACCTTTAATCTTCTCGGCGACGCCCTCCGCGACTGGCTCGACCCCCGCATGCGCTCCTACCTCATGGTCGCCTCTCTCACTCGCTGATCGCTTCGTGCATCGCTTTTTGTGCGAACCAGATCGTGGGACTTGATTTTGGTTTTCCGGAACGGAACAGCGACAAGGAGGTCTAGCCTAGCTCGACCGTTACTTCGGTTCCCCGCCCGATTCCTAGCGTCCGCGCCGCGCTGGCCCGATTGATGCAAATCTCCAAATATCCGCTCGAGCCAATCACAACGACCGGCTCTCCGCTGGGGCCCTCCGCGAATGTCTGCACGACTTTCTTCACCACGGCGTTTCCCGCCTTAATTGTGCAGCTCTCATTCCCCGCCAGCTTCGGCACATCCTCGACGCGCAGGTTGGTCACCAGGTTCCCGAATTGGTCCACACGCAGCACCACGCCGCGCACCGTATTGCCTGAAACCCTCGGCTTAGGAATCGCAAACCGCGTGAAATCGGTGATCGGCTCACCGAACGCCGATGTTTGCCACGATTTCGACAGCCATGCCCCCACCGGCGCAAAAATATCGCGCCCGTGAAACGTTTTGCTGATCGGTTGCCGAAAATAGTGCTCCGAGATGATGTGCCAGACCTTCAGCGCTTCGGTCTGATCGTAAACCGCTGACAGCACGCCATTATCTGGAGCTACAAAATAGTGCTGGTCACACGCCGCCAAAATGGGTCTGCGGTCCGTTCCCACTCCCGGATCAACAACGACCACGTGAATCGTCTTCGGGGGGAAATATTGGTAGGCCTGGCCGATCGCCAGCGCGCCATCCAGAATGTCGTGCGCGATTACGCCATGGGTGATGTCCACAATCGTCACATCGGGATTGATCGTCAGGATCACGCCCTTCATGACCCCGACCAGGTGGTCGTTCGTGCCGTAATCGGTGGTGAGTGTGATGACAGGCCGCACCAAGGTTTGCTCCTGAGCTCAGTCGCTGGCTCATCGAAACTAACGGAGGGACTCTGCCGTGTCAAAGCCATACCGCCGCAGCTGCGGCGAGTGAGTAACACTTGGGGCTGCCGTGGCTTGGAATCCGCGCCCGAGTTCGGAGCTTACTGCTCCAGGAGGTTGATCTCGCCAACGCCACCGTGGACTGTCATGTCGATGTTCGTGGGCGTCTTTCCGTACGCGTCGTTTTGGTAGGCGTCCCCCTCCCGCCGCAATCCATCCGCGCTCACTGAGCCGATTCCACCGGAGGCCTCGACACGCACGCCCACGTCTTTTGGTAGCCGGATGATCGCGGATCCGACGCCGCCTTCGATTGTGGCAGCGAGGTTCGCCTTTCTGGGCCCCGTTAAATCGAGGTCGAGTTTTCCCGCTCCCATGTTGATCTTCAGGTGTTCCACTTCCAGGCCGCCAAGGCGCAGGTAGCCTTCCCCTGCTCCGATGTTCACGTTCATATCCAGCGCCTCATCGCCGCCGAGTTTCAAATCCCAGTTGTTGTCGTCCGGTCCCCAATGTACATGCTCGTTTCTGCTGGATACTGTGAGATGACCACTTCCACCGGAAACCGAGTAGTCCACGCTTGGCCTTTCCGAGCTGCGGTCGTAGCGGAAGTCTGCATCCAGGAGTTTGCCAGAGCCGCCAGACACATCTAACGTCCCTGCAGGGAATTCCAAATCGAACGTCACCAGTTTTGCACCCTGTTGGTCGACCGACTGAGTTTCGTGCATCTCGTTCCCCGGCCGCCAGCCACGCCCATCGTGCCAGCGCCCCCCATGCCAGAGTGCCAGCACGAAGAGCAGAAGAAGAATCACCCACGCCAGCCCCGTCCCTGTAAACCAGGGCGCCGTGGCCCGCTCGGGATGCTGATGCGCGTAGTAGCTGTCCCAGATCTTCCCCAAGCCGATCGCAATCAGAATCAGCGGCCAATAACGGAACAGCCACGGCCAGGGATCGAACTCCGGATATAAGTTCATGAGCAGAAAAAACACACCGAGGCAAATCAGAATCACGGGCCCGACAAATGATCTCGGTCGTCGCGGCGGACCTACCGGTTGCGATGCCATTTGCTTCCTCCCATTGCAAGATACGCTTGGCACTCCCTGAATGTTTCACCGTCGCCCGCGCAATGCGTCAAAGCCCTTTTTTGTAGCGTCCCTTGCGTGCCAGCGGCCCAGAATCGCTGAGACGCGCTGAGGAGGCCAGCGTCGTGCGTGAGAAAGGCTGTGCATACCAAGCCCATGGTGGTAAATCCGTAGTAGTCTCTTGTAGTAGCCTTCTGCCGAGGGCCTGTAGCTCAGATGGATAGAGCAACGGTTTCCTAAACCGTGTGTCGGGAGTTCGACTCTCCCCAGGCCCACCACTTCTTTCCCTTTTGAAAACAGAGCCGTTCGACTCTTTCTCCACTGCGAAACACTGCGGCGATTTTTTGCACAATCATTGCACACACGCTCTCGCGCTGGGCCGTTTTTGCGTTCGAACGGCCCGAAAAAGCCGCAATCGGAAGCCGCTCGACGCAGGCAATGACTCGGCCACCAGAATTTCAAAATGAGACCGCGAATGCCGACGTCCCAGCGCGGACTCTCACGTCGTACTCGTGGCGAGCGCCGGCTTCGTTGTGACGTAAAACAACCAGCATGGTTCGTGCATCATGCCCGAGAGGCGCGGGAAAAACAGATTCAGGAGCGTTTACGGCTTCGTATCGCCCCCGGGGTGAGCTAAACCTCGCCTTGGCCAATCCGCGCGGCTACGCCGCACTCGCGGCCTTTTCGGCGGTGGCTCCGATAGGGGTTAAGATCGCCAGCACGACCGCAACAAGGATCAGGGCGGGAACGTCTCCGAGCAGATGACCACGCTCGGCATTCATGTTCATCGCCTGCACAGCCATGATTCCTCCGTGGACCAGGCTGGACCAAACAGTGAACCAGATTAGGCTGCGGTGCCGCAGCGGATTCCGCGACGCGATGAGGAGGAAGATGCCGAGTGTCGCGTAGATGCCAAGGATCATTTGCTCATATTCGGGCTGATTGGGCTGCCATCGCCATCCGGAGGGCCACCAGAAGTTCATGAGCGGGTAGACCCCAACTAAGAAGATGAGCCCAAAGACTACCAGTGCAATGCGGAGCATGCGTAGGCGCACGGTCAGATTCATCTCTCATCCTCCTAGACTGTCTCCAGCCCGCAGCAAGGCCTTTGCCGGGGATGCTAGTCCGTGCCGGTTCAGATGTCCACCACTGGTTCATCGAGCAACGGCCGATTCGTGACGCGGTCCGGCTGGCATGTTTTTAACGAGCCAAGCGGCGATGTTCATGGCATAAGTTTCCGCGATCGGTCCTGGCGCCAAATAGTGGCTCGCGCCCGGAACCCAGATTAGGTCGCGCTGCGGTGACGACGTTAGGCTATCGTAGATGGCCTGAGCATTCGGCGGAAACGAAATCTCGTCCTTTTCTCCGTGGATCACCAGAGCCGGGACCTTAATCTGTGGCCCGAATCGGGTCGAGCTTGGCGTGCCCTTATCGCTCGGCGCCCCGAAGAACCCAATCATGGATTCTGCTGTCCCCATGAAGGACCGCCCGTCCGGGAACCAGTTCTCGAACGCGAGTGGTTCCAGCCCCTTGCCTTGCGCGACCAGCGAGCGAGCCCGCCTGAGCATGTCCTCAAGACGGTTCTTGTCCGCTTCGGTCGAACGGATTTGAAACTCCAGATAAGGCGATGGGATGGAGGCGATGAAGCCGACGGCCTTGACCGCGGGATCATTGCGCTCAGCCATGTACTGCGCCATACGGGGGCCGCCGAGACTGATCCCAAAGATCCCAATGCGCGTGTAACCAGCCGATTTGGCGTAGGCGACGAAGGCAGCGATATCCTTTATCGCGTCCGCGTACGCGGCGTAAGGATAGTTGTAGGAGGCACGCATGTTAGCGATCAGGAATGCGTAGCCCCCCTCGACGAGTGCGTTGGCCATGGGATGGTAGTCATGCGAGGGCACGAGTGCCGCACCCGTTGTGGCGCCGGGCACCAAGATCACAAGCGCATCGCCGCGCGCCTGGGGCGTCCAGAGGAGTCCGTTCAATGCTACTGCGTCTTCCGCTTCGACCCGAATCAGATCCATGCTGTCACCTCCGCGAGTATTCGACGCGATGGCCTAAAGAACCATAGCAACAGAAGGTGTTCGACGCGCCACTCCAAAGCCAGGCCCCCTGGATCGAATCGAAGATCGCACCGCCAGACTTCGCGACGACCGCCGAATGGCGCTGACTATATGCCATTGGAGCGTGGCCGATCAACTGCACGGTGTTAAGGGCACGATCAGTTCGGACTCCACCTTGCCCAAGAAAGCGTGCGCATCAGGCGTTTTCGGCCCTCATTTGTTTAAAGCCGCGGCACGACCTCTTACACAGTCGCTGTCCTGTCGCCACGCGCTTCTGTTGACATTCGGTCGGAATCCGTTCAAAAAGGACGCGCGGTGGAAGCCGCAGCTCGTCGTCAAAGAGATGCCGGCGTGCTCAAACTACAATCATTTGCCCTGGCGGTGGCCGTCCTCGGTCGCGTATGGAGCGGCTATCTCGGGCAACACCAAGAACCACAACCATGAGCCGAGACAAGGGCACCTTGTTCGACTATGTGATCGTCGGAGCCGGGACAGCAGGGTGCGTGCTTGCCAGCCGGCTGTCGGAGGATCCAGCGATCCGCGTCTGCCTCATCGAGGCCGGACCCAAGGATCGTCATCCGTTCATCCACGTGCCAGCCTTGGTTGCCGCCGCGCTGGCGACTCCGAGCATAAGCTGGGGCTATTGGACAGCGCCGCAGCGAAACCTGAATGGACGAAAGGTTCCAGTGCCGCGGGGCCGGGTCCTTGGCGGTTCGAGCTCGATCAACGGCATGGTGTATATACGCGGCAATCCCAAGGACTATGACGATTGGGCTGCGGCGGGAAACCAAGGCTGGAGCTATCGAGAGGTGCTGCCCTATTTTGTCCGTTCCGAGAACAATGAAGCCTTTGACGGCTCTCCTTATCATGGCAAAGGCGGGCCGATGAATGTCATCAGCATCAAGCGGCCCAACGCGCTGAATACCGCTTTTCTCCGGGCAATGCAATCGTTGCAATATCGCCACAACGATGACTTCAATGGTCCTGATACAGAGGGTTACGGGCTACGCCAGGGTACGATCAGAGGCGGCCGTCGCGAATCTGGCGTGACGGCCTTCCTCGAGCCCGCAATAAACCGGCCAAATCTGTCCGTGTTGACCAGGGCATTGGTTCACCGCGTCGTCATTGAGAATCGCCGTGCGACTGGCGTCGAGATTCAACTCGGAGGCGAAACTCGGCGCATCGGGGCGCGACGCGAAGTCATTGTGTCGGGCGGCAGCATCGGGTCCCCTCAGATCCTGATGCTCTCGGGCGTCGGCGATGGTGTGGCGCTGCAGGCTTTTGGAATTCCAGTCAATCACCATCTGCCCGGGGTAGGCGCGAATTACCACGATCATGTTGCGTCCTCTGTGCAGATGGTCACCTCGAACTCTACCTCCTATGGTATTTCGCTCAAAGCACTTCCACGCGGAGCCTGGAACATTTTCGAATATTTGTTGCTGCGCCAGGGACCACTCGCTAGCAATGTCTTCGAGTCCCATGCGTTCGTGAAGTCAACCAACAGCCTTGACCGCCCCGACACACAAATCGTCTTCCAGCCGGCGCGCCGCAATCAATCGACATTCCCGCTGCCGCTTGGGCACGGTTATAACATCAGTGTCGTTCTCTTGTACCCCAGGAGCCGTGGCCGCATCGCCCTATCCAGTCCGGATCCGCGTGCAGCGCCGATTATCGATCCAAATATTTTGAGCGCTCCCGAAGACTTCGAGCCGCTTGTCGGCGGCCTCCGGCTAGCACGCAGGATACTGGCAACCCCGGCGTTCGCCCGCTACGGAGGGACCGAGTTTCTGCCCGGTGCAAACGTGGAAAGCGACGACGCGCTCAAAGATTATCTCCGTGCTACCACTGCAACCGTCTTTCATCCGGCCGGAAGCTGCCGTATGGGTGTTGGCGACGCGGCAGTTGTGACTCCCGCACTCAAGGTACGGGGCGTCGACGGTTTGCGGGTCGCTGATGCCTCGGTCTTTCCGAGGCTCATGGGCGGAAACACGAATGCGCCCGTAGTGATGGTTGCGGAGAAGGCCGCGGACATGATCCTGGGGCGGACGCCGCTGCCGCCCCTTCCTTAACGCGAGATCACTAAACCCAGGGGGAAACGCGATGGCTGCCGAGCACATCAGGAAGTGGACAATCGGAGACGTCGAAGTCGTCCGCATCGTCGAGGTCAACGCGCACGAAGATCCTTTCGAGGTACTGATGCCCGGCGCCACGCCAGAGATCGCCAAGCAGTACGACTGGCTTTTCCCCAATTTCGCAACACCGGATGGCCGGATGAAGATTTCATTTCAGGCTTTCGTTCTGCGCTCCGGCGCAGAAAAGATCATGATCGACACCTGCATCGGCAACGATCGCCAGCGCGAGTACCCGATATTCACGAACATGCAGACGTCGTTTATAGAAGACCTGACCGTCGCCGGGTACGCGCCGGAAGCGGTCGCAAAAGTCTTGTGCACGCACATGCACTTCGATCACGTTGGCTGGAACACGCGCAAACGGAATGGCGGCTGGGTGCCTACCTTCCCGAATGCACGTTATTTGTTTGGCCGCAAGGAATATGAGCATTGGCAAATGCTCAAGCGCACGGGTGGGTATCACGACTTCACGCACCTGGCAGATTCGATCGATCCGATCATCCGTGCCGGCTTGGCCGACTTCGTCGAGCCAAATCTCAAAATCACAGATGAGGTCACGCTGGTGCCGACCCCAGGACACACGCCCGGCCACGTCAGCGTACACATTTCGTCAAAAGGACAAGAAGGCTTCATTACTGGTGATATGCTGCACCATCCGATCCAGCTTGCCGAAACCGAGCGCCCCGGCAATTTCGACATGGACAAGGAGCAGGGCATGAGGACGCGCAAAGCCGTGTTCGAGCGCCTTGGCAACAAGAAGATATTGATCATCGGCAGTCACTTCTGCGAGCCGACCGCCGGTTACATTGTTCGCGACAAAAGGAATTGGCGTTTCCTAGTTCAGTGATGATTGTGACGAGCCGCGGTGCTCCTGTTAGAGATGCCCCAAGGACCGCCTTCGAGCTCAACAGGCAGGTAACGGGCGTCGCCTGGGAGGCAGGAACCAAGACCACAGCTTCACTGAGCTCCACGCGTTGTTAAGTTCAATCGGGAGCGAAAAGATGCTGCGTCTCAAAGGTCAAGTTGCGTTCGTGACGGGAGCGGGACGCGGAATTGGACGGGCGATGGCCCTGGCGTTCGCAGCCGAGGGCGCGATCGTTGGAGTGGCGGACATTGATCCGCTCACTGCGAAGTCGACGGTGAGAGAGATCGAAGAACATGCCGGGACCGCTCGCGCTTTCCCGATTGATGTCAGTCGGCGAGACGACGTGCTTCGCTCCGTGGCCGAGCTCGTTTCCGAGTTCGGCCGCCTCGATATTGTGGCCAATAACGCGATCATGTTCCGCAGCGAGCCGCTGTCGGAGGTGCGCGAGGATACCATCGAAAGAATGATTTCTGTAGGACTGAAATCCCTCTTCTGGACCGCGCAAGCCGCTTTGCTGCACATGCATGCGGAACGCGGTGGAGTGATTATCAATAACACCTCGCCCGTGGCAGAGCTCGGTGTCGCACGTTTAGGTGTCTATTCGGCAATTAAGGGCGGGGTCACGTCCTTGACTCGTTCGCTCGCCGTCGAATTTGGCCCCCGCCGTATTCGCGTCAACGCGGTATGCCCGAGTTCGGTGCCGACGCCGGGTGCACGCGAACTGAATAACAATGACGACGCCCTGTACGAGGCTCGCAGGCGACGAACACCGCTGGGTCGCCTAGGTACTGCCGAAGATATTGCGGCCGCCGCGGTGTTTCTTTCTTCAGCGGACGCTTCTTTCATTACGGCAGCAGTGTTACGAATCGACGGAGGGGCCACCGTATACGGCGGGTCTTGACGATCGGCGGCATGGCGATTGATCGAGGATCCTGTTCTTCCGACCGACTGCGATCCGATCCAGTCGACCAAACCAGAAACGAATCCGAGCCTTACTAACCCTCCGAGCTAATCGTGGACGAAAGTCGGGCGAAAAGACGGCTGCTGCTCCCGGTTGACTTAATTGATTGATCGATTGATTTTCCTGTGCCCGTGCGACTAATATTGCCCACCGTCGTCGGTGGGACGAAGAGCATGTCCCACAACGAAGACCTCTGCCGACTACCAGAAACTCTCATGGGTTCGGTCGCTTGCCGAAGACGGCAGAGGCAAGATCAAGTGCCCGAAGATCGAGAAGCGATGGGCTAGGTTCTTCGCAACGACTTCGAAAAAAAAGATGGGTCGTGTCCCCCTCCCTGGGTCAACGGCTCTTGAGATTCGAGAAAGCAGGATTAGCAGGCTGAGGTCGTAACGTGATGCAATGCACCGTTGAAGGTTGCGGAGGACACGCGCGGCGGCAGTGTTCTGACTGCTTCAGGCGTTTCTGCGACAAGCATGTCAGGGCTTGCAGTTGGTGCAGCGCGTTCGTCTGTGCCGAGTGCCGGGACGAGCACCAAAATCAGAATCCCATGCATGAGGAAGGAACGCCTCATGCATGACAGGAAGCTGCGGTAGTCGCACGCTCCCAGGACCCTCCTGCACATCCGTTTTTCCGGGGGGGTGTCTAGCAGTGTCAGTCCTCTGCGTCGCGAAGTAAACTAATCGAATCAGTCGTGGGCGTGCTTCCCATCGTAGCGGGACTGGTGATGCTGCTTACTCGGCCAGCCGAACCTTGCCAGTGAGTTCGGCTCGCTCCGGCTGCAGGTTGTCGTCATCGTCGGTTCGCCTGGCCACGAGTACCATCCTGTGACAGTACCAATAGCCCTTGAACCCAGAACCAGCGCTTCATTTGCTTCTCCGCATCGCTACGGCATAACAGCATTCATGATGAAGCCCGCCCACCTGATCGTCGAAAGCAATGATGCGGAATCGAGGTGCTGTGCGGAATGCGGTTGGCCCGGGGCCGGCAACATGCCGGCAGGCGTATGCACGCTGAACCAAAATGGCAGTCAGGTGCTGATCGGACAGCTTTCTTACTTCCGCAGACGCTCCGCGCTGTGTTCGGTATGTCAGGAAATGGTAGCCGCGGTCGAAAACAGGCGCTGGTTCGTTGAAGCGCACCGCGAATACTTGAATCAGATCAGGGCCAAGAAGAAATTGCTAGCTGGACGATAAGGGCTACAACCTAGAACCCTCGCTTCGGGAGCGAACCACTCGTGGGGGTCAGTCTAGGTCCCTCCCTGCTGCCTCCACCTGAGTTCCTAGGATCCTGTAAGACACATTGGAACCTTCCAGCGTCGATCTCAAAATCGCTTGCAGCCCGACCATCACACGCCGACAGCGGCCCTGTGCGAGAAGAGCGGGGCTTTAGTTGTGTGACGAAGGCAATGAGGCCGACGCGGTCGCTGGCTGGCGTTAAAGAACCGCCTCTCTGTTTTTCCCTGTGTTGGCATCATACCGAGTGCGATCATGGCGTGTGGATGACCGCGGATGACGCATAACGGCACAGTCGATCCAAGCAGAAGTGGCTGGCGGCATTCGCTCGCTGTCTACTGCGATCGTCGAGTCTTGCTGATCTTGCCACTCGGTTTCTCGAGCGGCCTGCCCTACCTTCTGACTTTCACGAGCCTCTCGGCTTGGCTCGCCACCGCTGGCGTGAGGCGCGCAGCAATCGGTGCATTCGCCCTTGTCGCCGTACCCTACACCTTCAAATTCGCGTGGTCCCCTCTGATCGATCGGCTACCTCCACCCCTGCCTTTAGGCCGCCGGCGGGGCTGGGGCATCACCATCCAAGCCGCACTGGTCGCCGCACTGCTCGCGCTGGGCTCCTGCGACCCCGAACACAACCTCGCGGCCATGGCGGCGCTTGCCCTGGTTGTGGCGTTTTTGTCGGCAAGTCAGGACATCGCCATCGACGCTTACCGCGTGGAAATTCTTCCGCTCGAACTTCAAGGGCCCGGCGCCGGAATGATCGAGACAGGCTACAGAATAGCCATGTTGGTGTCGGGTGCCGGCACTCTAGTCATCGCCGCTCGCGCCGGCTGGTTCGTAGCATACGCAACGATGGCAGCCCTGCAGGCCACATGTATGTTCGTTCTTTTGTTCAGCCCGGAGCCCGCCGTGTCGGTCGAGGCCGCGCGCCTGGCCGGAACCCACGCACAACGTTCGGTGACCCAATGGTTTTCGAAAGCGGTTGCCGGCCCGTTTGTCGATTTCATGCGCCGGCCGATCTGGCCTCTGATTCTGCTGTTCGTCTTCGGCTACAAGTTGGGCGAGGGAATGGCAGCCATCATGGCCACACCCCTTTATGTTTCGCTGGGATTTTCCCTCGACCAGATCGCCGCGGTTTCGAAGCTCGTCGGCTTTTTCGGCACCGTTGCTGGCGCACTCCTGGGCGGAATCGTGACAGTGCGATTCGGGATCTTGCGGTCGCTGCTGCTCTGCGGTGTCTTGCAACTAGCCGGAAATCTGTTCTACGTCCTACAGTCTGTCGAAGGCCATCGCGTCGCCTATCTGGCTCTCTGTGTCACGGCGGAGCAGTTGACCTCCGCGATGGCATCGGCCGCCCTGGTTGCCTATCTTTCTAGCTTGTGCTCGCCCGCCTTCACGGCGACTCAATACGCGCTGCTTTCTTCGCTCGCAACCGTGGGACGTACGGTCGTGGCCTCTTCCAGCGGCCTGCTCGCCGAGAAACTTGGTTGGGTGAATTTCTTCCTAATCACCAGCGTCGTCACCGTTCCCGCGCTGCTGCTTCTGATCTGGATGACCCGACGTGATGTTACGCGATCCAGCGACAAAACCCCCGAGCTTGCGCTCACCAAAGGCTAGCCGATCACCGAGCAGGTCCCCCAGCCGGCACCTTGTCAACTCTGAGCAGCCCTATGGAATTAGAAGTCCAGCCACTCCCCCAGGCCCACTCTTTTCGTGTATAGTCTCCCGCAACAAGGAGACCCGTGTCCACCAGCCCGACCCCAGCCCCGGCTTCCGGCCTGCAATTGCACACCTATTCTGGGCAAGACGCCACCGTCGTCCAGTGCACCGGCCAACTCACGGCCGAGCATGTCGACGAACTCAAGTCCTACGTGCGCAGCCTGCTAGCAAATACAAAAGGAATCATCCTCGACCTCCAAGGCGTCGGACGCATGGACAGCGCCGGCCTTGGCGCGCTCGTCGCTCTGTACATGTCAGCAAAGAAAGCGAACACTGTATTTCTGCTTGCCAATTACAGCCAGTCCGTTAAAGATCTGCTCGGGCTCACCAACCTGCTCTCCATTTTCGAGACGTGTGCCCGCACGGGCCTGCGCATTCCCTGATTCGCCAGGAACGCCAAACTGGAACTGGGATTCGTGTCAGGGTGATGCTAGGGCATCTCAGGTGACCAACAGGCGCGGCAGGTGACCGATTAGGCGGAAAGCCAACTTTCCGGGGCGAATGGTGTGCCGATCGGGATTCGATCGGCAGTTGATTCCCGGCGTCTGGCCCGCCCATTGTCGCCCATGCGTTGACACCAGGCCCCCCAACCGTATAATCGTTCTTCGCCGGCCGCTCGCGGGATCCCTGTTCGATTGGCAGTTCGGCTCAACCAAGCAGTGGACAAATCAGGTTCATGTTCTTGCCAATCCACAATTTGGCCGCGCTTGTCGTCGCAAGCGACCCGCTCGCCCAGTACTGGCGCAAGCTGGTAGATCCGACTTTCCGTGGTCTCTACCAAGTCAATCCGTTCGATCTCGCCATCATGGTTCCCTATTTCATCGTCATGACGGTGCTGGCGATGTACGGCATCCACCGCTATCAGCTGGTCTGCAATTTTTTCAAGAATCGCAAAAACGTCCCGGGCCCACCGCCTCTGATCGCCTCCTGGCCGAAAGTGACCGTACAGCTCCCCATTTACAATGAGCGGTACGTGGTCGAGCGTCTCATCGAGGCCGTGGCGCAGTTCGATTACCCGCGCGAACTGCTTGATATCCAGTTGCTCGACGATTCGACCGATGAGACGCAGCAAGTCGCCCGCGATTCGGTCGAGCGCCATCAGGCGCTCGGCCTGCCCATCACCTACATGCACCGCGATCATCGCCAAGGCTTTAAAGCGGGCGCGCTGCAGGCAGGTCTGGCCAGCGCCCACGGCGAGCTCGTGGCCATCTTCGATGCCGACTTCATCCCCCCGGCCGATTTTCTGCGCCGCACGGTTCCCTATTTCGCCGCCCCGCAGCTTGCCATGGTGCAGACGCGCTGGACCTACATCAACCGCAGCCACTCGAAGCTCACCGAAGCTGAAGCGATCCTCCTTGACGGCCACTTCGCGATCGAGCACTCCGCACGTTTCCGCAGCGGGCTGTTCTTCAATTTCAACGGAACCGCCGGCATCTGGCGCCGCGCCGCAATCGAAGACGCGGGCGGCTGGCAGCACGACACTCTCACCGAAGACACTGATCTCTCCTATCGTGCGCAGCTTCGCGGTTGGCGCTTCCTCTACTTGCCGGAGATTGAGTGCCCTTCCGAGCTGCCGGTGGAAATGAACGCCTTCAAATCGCAGCAGGCGCGCTGGGCCAAAGGTCTGATGCAGACCGCGAAGAAAATCCTGCCGCGCGTCCTGCGCAGCAACGCGCCCGCTGCTGTGAAATGGGAGGCTTTCTTCCATCTCACCGCCAACATCAGCTACCCGCTGATGATCTTTCTCTCCATCATTTTGCTGCCGGCCATGATCGTGCGCTTTTATCAAGGCTGGTTTCAGGTGCTGACCATCGACCTGCCACTGTTTCTCGCCTCCACCTGCTCGATTTCATCGTTTTATCTCGCGGCCGAGCGCGCGTTTTATCCTAAGACCTGGAAGCGGACGTTCCTCTATCTGCCCTTCGTGATGGCCCTCGGTATCGGACTTTCTGTGCGCAACGCACTTGCCGTCGTGGAAGCGATTCTCGGCAGAGAATCGGAGTTTGTGCGCACGCCAAAATATAAGGTCGAGGCCGGCGGCGAGAATCGCAACGCCTGGGTAAAGAAGAGCTACAACAAAAGCGCCGGCCTGATGCCTTATCTTGAAATCGCGCTCGGCGTTTACTTTGCCAGCGCAGTTCTCTATTCGATTCAGATGGAAAATTACGCCACGCTTCCTTTCTTCATTCTTTTTATCTGGGGCTATCTCTACACTGGCGTCATGTCTCTCGCCCAGACGCACATCGACCGCCTCGTGACGATGATGAAGCAAGCGTTCGCGTCCATTCACCCAGAACGAGCCCTCGACACCGGAAGGGCAGCTGTGGTTCTGGGCGGCTCCGACGCCCACCTTGTCTTCCGCTCGGCCGAAACCATCGTAAGCACTGGCGAAGCGCCCATCGCCACATCCGATTGCGTCCCCGAAACGCGCTCCCGCGCCGCCTCGTGTGGCAGCTCTCTCTAACTTGGCGAAGCTGTGCCGTCGCCTGGTCCGGCGTCCCACGGGGATGGCGCTCAGGTATAGAGTTGTACGTGCCATGACGAAACCACACCCAGAAACCTTGCCGGCAAAGCCATTGGCGCTGCTCAGCAACATCACTCGACACACCAAGTCGAGCAGAAACCGACGCGCGTTACTGAAAACGTCAGCGCAACCGATCGGTGTGCTCGACATCGGTTTGAGAGCGGCGCGACACTGCGGCGCTATCCTTTTGCTAGCTCTTGCCGCTAGTTCCATCTGCGGTGCAGCACAGGGCAGGTTCCGCCAACCGAATGCGGAGTATCAGGCCCGACGCGAGAAGTTGCGCGCAATGGTCGATGCACCGATCGTGCTCTACGGCTACACCGGACAGGAGGACGTCTCCGAGGTCGCGGTCTTTTTCCAAGAGCCAAATTTCTATTATCTGACCGGCCACGATGAGCCCGGCGCAGCTCTCGTTCTGATTCCAAGCTCACCGACCGGCCCAGGGCCCGAAGGTCCGCGCGAAATTCTCTATCTCCCTCCGCGCGATCCCAAAGAGGAAGTTTGGGAAGGTCCAAAAATCGGCCTGGACGACCCGGGGATCGCCGAGAAAACGGGACTCCCGTCCATCGAGCCGATTGCGAACTTGCGCTCCGACCTCACGAAACTTTCCAAAACGTACGCAAACTTCTACACGATCCTTCCGCCGCCGAACGAGGAAGGCTACCCGCACTTCACCGATTCCGTCATGCTGATTCGCGAGGCGATTCCCCACTCGAATCTCAAGGACATTGCGCCGCAGCTTTACGCCATGCGCCAACTTAAGTCCGAAGGCGAGCTGGCGCTCATGCAAAAGGCGATCGACCTTTCGATCGACGCACACTTCGACGCGATCGAGATCATGCGTCCCGGCCTGTTCGAATATCAGATCGCCGCGCGCATGAAGGAAATTCATGAATGGGGCGGATGCGAACGCGAGGCCTACTCGCCCATCGTCGGGGCGGGATTCAATTCCACGGTGCTGCACTACAGCGCACTCGATGGCAAAATCAAAGACGGCGACCTTGTCGTCATCGACATGGGCGGCGAATACGGCGGCTATGCGGCGGACATCACCCGCACGTTGCCCGCCAATGGCAAGTTCACAACACGACAGCGCGAAATTTACGACATCGTTCTCGGCGCGCAGAATGCCGCGCTCGCTGCGGTAAGACCGGGCGCGATGCTCTACCGGGGCAAGGGCAGCCTGCAGCAGATTGTCATCGACTACATTAGGAATTCAAAGGGTCGCGATAAGGAAGGCCGAACGCTCGAGCGCTACTATCCACACGGGGTAAGCCACCACATCGGTCTCGACGTTCACGATCCGGGCGACCGCGACCGTCCGCTCGAGCCGGGCATGGTGATTTCCGTCGAGCCGGGAATCTATATCCCGGAGGAAAACCTCGGCGTGCGCATCGAAGATGACGTGCTTGTCATCAAAGACGGCTACCGGATCTTGAGCAGCCGGCTGCCGCGCACCGCTGATGAAATCGAAAAAGCCATGGCTGAGGGTCACGCGCGGAATCAGCAGTGATCGAAAGTCAGACGCGTTCATCGCTCCCGGTGCTTTAGTTTCGGGATCGGCTGAAAAGTGCGGGACCTCTAAGATCTGGAGACAGTCGGGCGCTGCCGTTCTTGACACTCGGCAAGGCGGACCGTAGCATCGGTTGTTCGCCCGTGTGCCGGCGTAGCTCAGTGGCAGAGCGAGGGTCTCATAATCCCTAGGCCGTGGGTTCGATTCCCCCCGCCGGCACCATCTATTTTGTTTTCAGTAGTTTGCTAATTTGCGACTTCGGATTTCGTAACATCTCGCAACATCTCAGTGGCGATTGGGCCGAGTGCTTCGCGGAAATCCTGCTGGTCGGCGTGATCCTACACACCGTCCGTAACTAGCAGGCTGGAATGCCCGACTGGTAGGTCTCGCGCAGCAGCAGAATGCGACTGTGCTTCAGGGAACGAGCGCTCGCGTCACGGTCCGCACGCGTCAGTGGAATAGTTTCCCCAGCAAGAATGACGAAGGAAGGCTCGAACTAGAAGATCTCATCAACCGCGCTGGCAAGTGGAACGAAGTATCCCAACTTGACAGCCATGCCTTTGCAAGAGTCCTCGAAGAGCAGTCATGGCCAAAGGAGCTCCTCGAACAGCTGGGCAGATT
>JASHRC010000166.1 GCA_030037525.1 Candidatus Acidiferrales bacterium
TCACGTTCGCGAGGACGTACTGGCCTGCAGCGTACGCGACCTGGCGGTTTTGGTTTTGCACGCGGGTAATGACCCCGCCGATTTTGAGCGTGTGTGCGCCGCGGGTCCAGACGAGATCGTCCCCGCCGCTGAACTTATTCTGAACAAGCGTATCAGGCCTGTCGGCGTTTGGGCCCATGGGTATGATCGGCCCCGCAGCGGCCATGTCGCCGTCCTGAAGGTAGGGTTCCCCGTACGCTGTCCTTGCGAAGTCGAGCGGGTCGTAGTCTAACCCAGCTGCCGCTTCTTGAGCTGGTGTGAGCGCACCGTTGTTGACAACGTGGGAGTTTTCGTTGGTGCGCACAAAACCGGCACGCAAGGAATTGACGGTTCTCGCCGAGAAGACATGGCGTTCGGTAATGACCACGTACTGATCTTTCGTGAACTCGAGTTCAGGAAATATAGACAGTGCGTCCTGGGGGCCGTTTGTGACGCGCGCGTCATCGATGGCATACCGCCCGAACAAAGAATCATTTGAACCGATGTTGTAGTCAATGCGGCCCAATCCGTAGTCTTCATCGACGACCAGAGGAGGGGCCGAAACAACGTACTGGAATCCTCCAGCGTCCTCGCCTGCGGCGAAGCCACCAAACGCGGTCGGCCGGCACCCCTTGCACAGACCGTACAGCTTAACGATGTCCAAGACTTGGCTGCTCGCACCGGGAATCGCTTCGAGGGGATTATTGCCGGTTCCCACCGCCGCCCACGTCCCGTTCGCCCCACCCGCAACGGCATTGAGGATACAAGTTAAGCTGGAGTTTGTCTCATTCGGAGCCAGCCCAAATGCACTCAACGCTTCTGTGGGCTGGCCGGGTGTCCCGCAGGGGAACTCGCCCTGGGACACGTAGGGCTCGGGAAGGCCAAAGGGGAAGCCCGTGGTCGCGAGACTTTGTCGCAATGCCTCATAGTTTGCAAAGAAGAACAACTTGTCCTTCTTTATCGGTCCGCCCAGATCGCCGCCGAACTGATTTCTGCGGAAGGGCGGGGGCCCAGACACCGGATCGTTGACATCGCGGGCATCCAAGTCATTATTGCGGAAGAACTCGTAGGCGGCGCCGTGCAAGTCGTTGGTTCCAGACCGCGTAACCATATTCATCACGACACCATTGCCGCCAAACTGGGAGGAATAGGTGTTGGTCAGCAACTGAAATTCGCCGATGGCCTCGACGCCAAGCGAAGTGCCCGCATACCCTGAACCGATGCCATGCTCCCAGAAATCGCGGACGTCGACGTTGTCCAGCAGGAACATCTGGCCAGTGGGTCTCGACCCGGAATTCGAATAATTGTCCTGCATGCCGTACATGCGGCCGGTGACAAAGTTAATGGCCGGCGCAATGGTCGCCACTCCAGGGGCGAGCGTGATCAGCTGCTCGACATCTCTTCCGTTGAGGGGCAGGTCGCGCATCTGCTCAGGGCTAACCAGTGTGGAGACTTCCGAGGTTTGGGTCTCGACCTGCGAAACCTCGCCCTCGACATTCACAGTTTGAGATACCTGGCCGACCGGCAAGGAGAAATCGACCACCACCGTTCTACCAACGGTAAGCGTGATGCCCCCGTGAACGACGGTTTGGAAGCCCGAAAGGGATGCTTCCACTCTGTAGGTGCCGACGTTGAGCTGCGGGACCGTATAACGCCCCTGAGCATCCGTTGTCGTCGATTGCGAAACGTTCGTGCCCACATCGGTTGCTACGATCTTCGCGCCGACCAGGGCAGCCCCCGACGGGTCGGTCGCCGTGCCGGAAATTGTGGCGCTCTGCGCTTGTCCCTCAAGAAACCCGACCGGTATCAAAACAAGAAGAAACACGATGAGCATGCACACCCAAACATGCTTCGAGGTCCCGCGGACTTTTCCCATTTCCCACCGTCCCTTCCGTGACGTAAACTGAAAGTATTCGGGGCTTTCCACCACCACACCCCAACCCTTTGTGGCGCTTCAATTACTATGGGATCTATCTGATTGTCAAGATAAATATGTATACAGACCGAAGCCTTTATCACTGTTGGGTAATGGGAAAACCAATCACCTGCCAATGGCCCGAATAATGGGCGGGCCTGGTGCTGCAAATGGAAGGGGAGGGTTCGAAGAGGCTAGAAAATCTGGATTTCTGGATCGAGCTCCGACAGCGCGAGTACAATGGTGTTGACACATCCCCCAGCATTCTCTTATCTTCCGCCGGGGCGGGTGGAGGGGACGTGAGCGGAACGGCGCCGCTCACCCTCGCTACATATCGCAATAACGTATACAATCGCATCCATTGGAGCCAAAGTGAGCTACAAGAGTCTGGACGATCTGATACAAGCTGCCGGCAATCCGGTCACAATGCTGCGCAATTCGCAGACGGGTCCTTACGTTTATCCCATAGTCCCTCCGGAATACTCGAACTGGCGGGATGAGCAGATCGCCTGGCAAAAGACCTGCGTTCTTTTCAATCAGTCCTACCACATGGAAGACATGTACGTCTCCGTACCCGACTCGCTCAGGCTCCTTTCAACCCTCGGCATCAACAGCTTCAAAGGTTTCGAGCCCGGCAAGGCCAAGCAATTCGTGCCCTGTAATTATGATGGTTATGTGATCGGCGACGTGATTCTCTTCTATTTGGATAAAGACCTGTTCAACCTCGTCGGACGCCCCTCCGTTCACAATTGGGTGCAGTACAACGCTGAAGTTGGCAAGTACAGCGTGAAATTCGAGCGCGATCCACGCGCCGCCGCGCAGAAAGGTCCCATCGTTCGAAAGGCATACCGCTTCCAGCTACAGGGCCCCAACGCAATGAAGCTTACGGAAAAGGTGATGGGGAAACCTGCCCCGGAACTGAAATTTTTCTACCTGACAACCATCACCATCGCAGGAAAGAAAGTCCACGCATTGCGCCACGGGATGGTCGGACAGCCGGGGTGGGAGTTGTTTGGCCCCTGGGCAGACGGCGAAGCAGTGAAGTCTGCGATCGTTGAGGCCGGAAAAGAATTTGGGCTGCGACTGGTGGGCGCGCGAGCTTATTCATCAAACACCCTGGAATCCGGCTGGATTCCCTCGCCCATACCGGCGATCTATAGCGGCGAAAGAATGAAGCCATTTCGCCAATGGCTGTCTGCGGCGAGCTACGAAGCGATTGCCTCGCTGGGGGGGAGCTTCTACTCGAACAATGTCGAGGATTATTACCTGAATCCGTGGGATCTCGGTTACGGGCCGATACTGAAGTTCGATCACGATTTCGTCGGCCGCGAAGCGCTCGAGCGAATGTCCAAGCAGCCGCAGCGGAGGAAAGTGACGCTGGCGCTGGACGACGGAGACGTTACACGGGCAATCAGCACGATGTTCCAGAAGAAGGACCGCGCGAAATTCTTCGACTGGCCCTCGGCCGTCTATGCAACGCTCCCTTACGACAGGGTCATGAAGAATGGGAAAATGGCCGGCATCTCAACCTGGTGCGGCTACAGTGCCAACGAAGGCAGGATGCTCACGCTCGCCATTCTCAAAGAAGAGTATGTCGAGCCCGGAACCGAAGTGACTTTCGTTTGGGGCGAAGAAGGCGGCGGATCGGCGAAGCCGACTGTCGAGCGCCACGTCCAAACTGAAATGCGCGCGATCGTCAGCCCGGTACCCTACTCCGAGGTCGCTCGCACGCAATACGCGGAGGGCTGGCGCACGGCTCAGGCTCACGCGCATAAGTGAGCCTCAACAGAACGGAGAATCTTGCCCGCGCGCCGCCTCGCTCAAGGACGATGACCTCGTTCCGCACTGGCCCAACGCCTCGCTGATCAACGTTGTGGTGGTCGGCGGCGAAACCAATCCTTACTATCAGGTCGGCAACTTGAGCTACCTGCGGAGCGTCTCGATCGACAAGTGGATGTCACTACTGGACTGGCTTCCTCTTCGGCAGCGGCGGCGGGATCGGCATATTTTTTAGCTTCAGCTGATATTCCGGGTACATCGTCTCCGCGCCACCTCTGGTGGCCTCGAACGGGACCCCGTATCTGCGCGCAAATTCATCGAGAAACTTATTTGTACCCGGCAGATGATGCGGCACCACTCCCGGCGGGCGGTCGACTTCGTCAACCGGCTCGCAGGGCCAGGGGGCCATTTGCTGCTGAGGGTTGTAGACGAAGTCGCTGGTTCGTATGAATGGCTCGGTCATGTACACCGGGTCGTACATAATCACGGCAACCGTCAAATAATTTCCATGCCTCATGATGTGTACTCTTGACGTCACCATATCGCTTCGCGGAACACCGTTTAGCCCAAGCCAGTTTTCTTTCAGGTGAGTCGTCGTGACGACCAGTTGGTCTCCTTCCCATTGGCCTGTCGAGAATCCCTCCCAGGTGTGCGGCGCATAATCGGGCGGATGGGGCCGCCCGTCCATCCAGATCGTTTGTTCGGCCCCGTAGGCCGAAAGATGGGTGTGATAGGCGATCACTTTTTGCGTCGCGCGGTCCACTTCCTGCCAGATGTGAAGCGCCGATGGGCCGCGCCACCCATAATCGGATCCGTGCTGCCGGCATTGGTTTTCAGGCAGCTCTACCAGCGCCGCGTCCCAACTATCCGCGCGCAGTCGCGCCGCGTCGTTGATCGGAAGACCCAGATAGTCGCCGATTTCCGCTCCCCTGGTCCGCTCGTACATATCTTCGTCAAAACGGACGGACCACTCGCCGGAGGGATCCTCCTGAGCAAATAGGGCGCGGCTTAGCGCTGCGAGCGACAGGATCCCTAGGGCGATGAGACCGGCAATTGGGGCCGGCTTCATGAGTAGGGTTCGACGCCTCATGGTGGACGAAACCTCCCGAGCCCTCAAGCGATCCCGGATATATCTCGGTCCATCGGCGAATGTCAATCTCTGCATGCAAGGCATCGAAAGCGGCTCTTTGCTCGAATCGAAACACATGAGAATGAAGGAGATACACGCGATGTGCGCGTGCTCTCGATGCAAGCTGCTGTTGACACTAACCGATAGACGTAGTAAGTACGCGCTGACTGCGCTCGGCCCGCAGTCGGGAAGCGTGATCGCTTCGATTCCGCTCGCTCGGAATCTTGATGGTTTTGGAGGATGCCATGAACTATCCCGCGACGGGATACCACCACATCACTGCCTGCGCCGGTGCCGCGCAGGAAGATGTAGACTTTTTCACCGGAATCGTCGGCCAGCGTCTGGCCAAGCAAACGGTCCTTATGGATGGCCGCTTCCCGCATTATCACCTCTACTATTCAAATGCCAACATCGAGCCCGGGTCGATCATGACCACCTTCCCCTACAGCCGCATCCAGGGCCGTCGGGGATCCGGGCAGGTACAGTCGATTACCTATACGGTGGCCCCAGGCACGCTTGCTTTCTGGCAGCGGCACTTCGGGCGCCATAAGGTCGAACACGGCCCGGTCCAGGAGAGATTCGGCCAGCGCTTTATTCGCTTCCATCATCCTGTGGGAATGGCCTTCGAGGTCATGGAAGACAAGAGCGACAAGAGAGCCGGATGGAGTACCCCGGAGATCGGTGAATCGGAAGCTGTGCGTGGGTTCTACGGGACGGTGCTATCGGTTCGCGACGTGACCGAGCAGGAGAAATTCCTGATTGAAGCACTGGGGTTTCGAAAAACGGGCGTCGATGGTTCGTACCATCGTTTTGAAATCGGCAGCGGCGGCGCAAACAAGACTCTGATCCTTGTGCATGAGCCCGACCGTGCTCCGGGCAGTTGGTCGTTCGGGGCCGGTACCGTGCACCACATCGCGCTGTGGGTCGCCGATGATGAAGCGATGGCGGCGCAGAAAGCCATTTATGAGGAACTGGGCTACACCGACGCCTCGGAAATCAAAGATCGCTATTATTTTCACTCCATGTACGTTCGCTCGCCAGGCGGGATTTTGGTCGAGTGCTGCTGCAACGTTCCTGGAGGTTTCGAAAAAGACGAGCCGGCCGATAAACTCGGGACCAAACTGCATCTCCCGCCCTGGTTTGAACATCGCCGCCAGGAAATTCTGGCGACGCTCGAGCCGATCGTAGCCCCGGAAACGGCAACCGCGCGCGCCTGAATCGATGAAACGCAGCGAAAACCGCATCCTTACTACGCACGTCGGCAGCATTCCACGGCCGCCCCAGATCCGCGAACTCGCTGAGAGGGCTTCCGAGTCCCCCCAAAATCGGCGGCGCTACGAAGATTTCCTGCGCGACGCGGTTGCCGACGTCGTCCGGATGCAAGCCAAGGTCGGCATCGACATCGTCACCGACGGGGAATTCGGAAAATCCAGCTGGGCCAATTATATTCTGGAGCGAATCACCGGCTTCGAGCATCGCCCCAACGAGTTGCACCCGGTTTACTGGCTCGGACGCGACCGTGACCGGTTTCCCGAAGTGATGGCCGCGGAATTTCCCTGGATGTCAAAAGGTGTGCCCACGGAAGCCTGCATCGGTCCCATTGGGTACCGCGATCCCTCCGCCATCAATCGCGACATCGCCAATCTGAAAGCGGCGCTGAGCTCGGTCGATGTCCAAGAGGCCTTTCTTCCGGTCGTTGCTCCCGCCAGCACCGCATACGACGGAGTCAACGAATACTACCCCACGGAAAAAGAATACGTGTACGCGATCGCCGATGCTCTTCGCGAGGAATATCGCCGCATCTACGATTCGGGGCTGCTGGTTCAAGTGGACGACGCGGTTTTGGCCAACATGTACGATCACTTTGTCGAGCAAAGCCCGGAGAAATATCGCCAGTGGGCCGGTCTGCGCATTGAGGCACTCAATCACGCTCTCGAGCGAATTCCCGAGGACCGTGTTCGCTATCACGTCTGCTTCGGAAGCTGGCATGTGCCGCATCTGGCCGACGCGCCGCTCGCAGAAATTCTCGGGTTCATTCTTTCCGTCCGTGCGGGAGCCTACTCGATCGAAGCCGCGAACCCGCGCCATGAACACGAGTGGCGCGTCTGGGAGACGACCAAGTTGCCCGAAGGGAAGATTTTAATTCCCGGAGTGGTGACCCATCACACCATGACTGTCGAGCATCCTCGCCTGGTGGCCGACCGTATTCTCCGCTTTGCGCGTCTAGTGGGACGTGAGAACGTGATCGCCTCGACCGATTGCGGTTTCGCTCAGGCGCAATTCATTCAGCGCGCGGCGCCCTCGGTGATGTGGGCCAAGTTTGAGGCCTTGGTCGAGGGCGCGCGCATCGCCAGCGCTGAACTGTGGGGGCAGGGCAAGAGCGCCTGAGGGGGCGACCGTCGTCGATCGGCAGCAGTGGATCGACTGAGGTCGGCCCGGCCAAGCTCAAGAATTTCGCTGCCCACGATTTTGTTGCTCTTCATCCGGATCTCGGTAACGGCTGAGCTCGATTCCGCTGTCGACCTTCAAAAGAACCGAATCGATGTGCGCCTTGACGCGCACATGTTTGCGGTAAGCTTCGCCATCGGCGCGCGACGACGGGGATGGATCATGTTGTCGGCGGCCACGTAGGCGCCGCGACCGAGCTTGGGATAAACGAGATCGAAGCAGCGTATGTAGAGCTCCTTCCAAAGATCCAGGAGCACAAAATCGAACGGACCTGACAGGGAGGGAATCACTTCTCGCGCATCACCCAACAGAAATTCGACCTGCGAGCGAAGGCCTGCCTTGGCGACCATGTCGCGGGCGTGTCCGTGTTTGCGAGCCACGCAGTCGATGGTCCAAACTCGACCGCCGGTCCCCTGCGCCGCCTCGGCAAGCAAACCGTGGAATGACCGTAGGAAGTTCCGATCTCCAGGATGTTCTGCGCTTTTGCGCCCTTGATCAGGATATTGAGGAGCCGTCCGGTGTGCGGGCCGATCGAAATCAGGAACTCATCGCGACGGCTCACCCATTCTTCTTCCGACATCTGGTCGTGGAGCTTCGATTCTCTGGCTCCTCACCGATCGTATTCCTCTAGAACGGATCGGACGGCTTCATCCATTTGGAAAGCCCCCCATGAATTGGGCTACCGATGCGGAACCATGAGAACGCGCGGAGGCGGCGCCAGCGCATACAGTTCGTCGACCAGGGCCGCTCGCCGCTCGAGCACGGCTCGCTGATTGAACGAACCTTTGTCGGTGATTTCGCCGGCATCCAGCGACGGCGGCTCCTCGGCCAGAATCGCCCGGACGATTCGATTGGAGCTTCCCGTTGCTGGTTGGGCAAAACTCTTGAGCAGCGCTTCGAAGCG
>JASHRC010000167.1 GCA_030037525.1 Candidatus Acidiferrales bacterium
GGCGATGTCGAACATAGTCCAACCTTCCGGGATGGTCACGACATGGACGAAGATCTGCCCGTGCGAAATCTTCCAGAACACTTGGCGCGAGTTCATCGGACGATCGAATAGATATTCGCCGGCCTGTATCTTCTTGCGAAAATGCCATTCCGAGAAGAGCGCAAAGGCCAGGCGATTGCGAATGACGTCATCGCCACGAAGAATGCCAGCAATCTTCCACCGGGATGCCCTGCGCGGGACATCCACAAAGACTTTCTCGGGTCGATGGCCGCGATAGGGCCGGCTGATCTGGGAATCCAGCCACGCCGATCCGGCGCCGAGCGCGGAGATGGCCAGTAACGCGAGTAGGCCGAGTCGCCGCATCCAGCTAGTCCTTCCCGGCGACGTCGCCTGGGACGCCGCGCTGGCGTTCGAGATATTCGCGCAGCACGATCGCGGCAGCCAGGTCGTCGAGCGAGCCTCGTCTTCGCCGCCCAGACGGCTTCCGCTCCGAGGCGATTTGCTCGGCCTCCCAACTGGTCAGCCGCTCGTCCTGCCAAGCGACCGGAATGCCCAACTCCTTCTCGAGCCGCGCCGCAAAGCGGGCCGCCCGAGCTGCCATGTCGCTGGTTTCCCCGCCCAGGTGCAGGGGACATCCGATGACGATCTGAGCTACGCCGCGCTCGCGGCAGATCTGACGCAGACGACGCATGTCACCTGAGCGATTGGTTCGCACCAGCGTTAGGAGCGGTTGCGCGGTAAGGCCCAGTTCGTCGGAAAGCGCCAGACCCATGCGCTTCTGTCCATAATCAATGGCCAAAACGCGCTTCGGCGCCCGTTCCCTCATGGCCTCCACAGGAATTTCGCCCCTTGCCTTTGGTTAAACACCGCTGCTCCTATTATACGCAACGGTGGGTCAACTCAGGCCTCGATCGGCAAGTTGGTTCCGAACTGTCATTCGGCCGGAACAATTGGAACGGTTTCCTGCGTCGCTCGCGAGCGGAGGAAAAGCGGCCCTAGGGCGCGCGGCCCCTTTGGCCGCTTGCCCACTCCGGCCAGAGGCCCAGGTTCTTCATCTCGCGGGCAAGCCCGGTCGCCTCGAGCAGCTGATTGATTTCCGCGCGCGACTGCCGCGGCGCGATCGGTTGGGCGCGGTCGGCAAGGGCATACGCGGTCAACGCGGAAATTGCCACCTGCCGCTTCAATTGAGCCATATCGACCTTGTCGAACGTGTCGGAAGCCGCGTGATAGTTCAAGATGTAGTTCGCCGGTTCCTGATTCACGACCAGCGTGGGAATGCCCTCGAGCAGAAAATCGAAATTATCCGTGTCCACGCCGGCGTCAAGCGTGAACTGCCGCACGCCCAGCGACTGGGTGGGTTCGAGCGCCTCGCGAACAGCAGCGAGCGCGTCCCGTCGCCCGCTGAGTGTGTAGCCGGTCACCGGGCCAGTGCCGGAATCAAAAAAGATCGCCGCCTCCAGGTTGTCCAGTTCGGGGCGGTGCGCCCGCGCGTAGGCCCAGGAACCCAGCATGAATTGTTCTTCCCCGGTGAAGAGAACAAATCGAATCGAGCGCCGCGGGCGAGATCCCGAGGCATGAATCACCCGAGCCGCATCGATCACCATCGCCGCATCGCAGCCGTTATCGAGTGCGCCGGTCCCCAGGTCCCAGGAATCCAGGTGGGCTCCGAGAATCACAAATTCATCCGGTCTTTCCCTTCCGCGGATTTCTGCGACCACATTGTCTGCCTCCACCGGACCGCTGGTGATTTTGTTCGGCATCTCCCAATGCGCGCGAACCCTTTGGCCCGAAGAGAGCAGGCGAGCCATGCGCTCGGCGTCCTCTCGCGCCACAACGGCCTGAGGCAACGGCTCGAGTTGGCCGTCGATTGTTCCGGTATGGCGATAGAGCAGCAGGTTGGGCCGCGTCGACATCCAAAACAGGGCGCCGGCGCCGGCGTGGATGGCCCGAGCGACGATCTGCGGGTCGGTCTGGTATTCCTTAGCCAGGTCGTCCCAGGTGCGCAGGAGGCTTGTATGGACTAATACGATCGCGCCCCTGGCGGCCGTGGCGGCTTTGGCAAACCCGGCGTCATCCCCGTCGCCGACATCTACGACATCTGCCGTAATCCCGCCCTCAGGCGTTGGCGGAGACCATCCGATCGAGACCAGATGCAGGCGGAAGGGGGCGGGGGAGAGAATTTCCGCACTGGTGTGGCCTTCCCTCCATCCGACCGGCACTGTGAATTTTTCGGTGTGGACATCATCCACACCTGTATGGCGCAAGGCCTCGACCGCCCAACCCACGGCCTGATCGGCCTCGGGAGTCCCGGTCACGCGGCCGCCGATTGTGTCGGTGAGATAGCGCAGATTCTCTTCGAGCGGCGACGGGCCCAGGGCGCTTTTGATCATGGCGGGCGCGAGCTCGGCGCAGGACTTCTCGACCGAGCAGCCGCCGCTACCTGCGGGAACTTGCCATTCCGGAGGGGGCTTGATCGGAGCCAATTGCGCGCCGGTCGGACCCGCGAAGAAAGCAACCCAGACAGCGCAATAGGCAGCGAATCGTAGAAAGAGCGCTTTCCGAGAATTCGCCGCGTTCATTCGACCACCAACGATTATAGCCACAGCCTGTCTGGCGGTCATCCTTGGCGACCAGCAAACCGCAAGAGGATGCCAGCCGCGAAGAAATTTCCGCCAGGCGGAAACTTCTACATGGAACACTGTATTGACTCGTTCGGCCCGCTTTCGCGGATGTTCTTCGCCAGGCAAATTTTAACGCGCTGCTGCAGGTTGGCATTCTAGCTGCCCCGCGAGATGGGGGCGCAGCTCACTGTCCCGGACCGGATCTGGTCATCGGAGGTACTCCAGCCCTGTTCAGTGCGCACTCAGGTTTCGCTGATCCGGCAGGTCACTTTGAATCACCCAGAAGCAGCAGTATCAAATCTAAACCCCCGGCTCCCATTGATTTCCGGGAAAGGAAGGTGGAAATGAAGAAAGTAACGACGCTCCCGAAGTCGATGGTCGACTCCAAAAAGCAGGGCGCCAATTCTCTGGTTTTCTGCGAGAAATCGACCGGTGTGGCGCAGTTTGAGGCCGAATGCGCCGGTCCTGACTCCCATATTGAACGGATCGCCAGCACGCTGGCCATGCAGTGCCTGGTTCGCGGCTGCCAGCCTTGGGACTATGCGATTCTGGTCCCTGCCAACCAGGAGCTAGCCAGTCGCGTCATTGGCCGAGCTAAGGAACTACTGGATCTGGGAAGGGCCGCGGCGAACCCGGTGTCTTTGAGCCCGCGCCAGCAGGAAATACTGGATGCGGTGGTTCGCAACAATGCCAACAAGGAGATCGCGGCAAAATTTAACATCACGGTCAGAACCGTGAAGTTCCACATTTCCAGTCTATTTAGCAAGTTCGGGGTGGATAACCGCGTCGAGCTGGCACGCAGGGCGACCGGCTTGCTGCGCTCGCACCGAGCCACGAACACCTCTGGAGAAGAAGCTGTTCCCGCTGACCGGCGACCTGCCCTCGGCCCGGCCACCGTTGAACGCTTTCCCTCTCCTTTGGCCCCTCGAGCGCGAGTGCTCAGCGCCTAGAGGCCGCGGCGCGCACCGTTCGGTGGAAGCGTCGACCGCCGACATGGCTAGGTGCGTTTCGACAGGAGAGGGCTCGCGGTCGGCGGCAAAATCGACATGACCGCGCACCAAAGCGAACCAAACTCCTGTGATGCCGACCAGGGCGGTCGACAAAACTGAAACCTTTCCTACCTCCGCAGGGAAACGCGCTGCTTTTTCACTTCCATTTCAATTTCTTCACCTCGATCGAAGGCGGAGGGAATTTCATGTCCATGGCGGCTAGAGTCTCTGCGATGATGTGGGAGACGGCCAGGTTGCGGAACCACTTTTTGTTTGCGGGGATGATGAACCAGGGCGCGTGCGGGGTGTTGCAACGGGTGAGTGCATCCTCGTAGGCTACCGTGTAGTCGTCCCAGAACTTTCTCTCGTCGAAATCGGCCTGGGAAATCTTCCAGCGCCTGTCGGGATCGTCGATGCGCTGCTGGAAGCGGTCTCTCTGCTCGTCCTTGCTGATGTGCAGGAAGAATTTGATGATCTTTATGCGGTTTTGATGAAGCAGACGCTCGAATTCGTTGATCTGATCGTAGCGTTTCGACCAAACCTCCGGGGGCACCATGTTGTGAACCCGCACGACGAGCACATCTTCATACACCGAGCGGTTGAAGATTCCGATGTCACCGTATTCGGGAACGGAATGGTGAATGCGCCAGAGATAGTCGTGCGACGCTTCTTCCGGCGACGGTTTCTTAAAGGAGGTCACGTGGCAGCCCTGCGGATTGCAGCCGGTCATCACGTGGCGAATCGTGCCATCCTTTCCGGCCGCATCGCGGCCTTGCAGGACAATCAGAAGCGCGCGTTTATGCTCTGCGTAGAGCAGATACTGCAGCCGGTCCAGCTTCGCGATGGCTTTGTCAAGGCCGGCCTTCATCTGAGTGCCCTTTTTCCAGCCGAGCGTGTCGTCGGGGTCCCAATCGGCAAGTTTCACGCGCTTGCCCGGAGGGGCCATCAGTTTCTTGCTGAAGTTCGCCGTCATTACAGGTCCTGGGCTCGAGCCATGGCCTTTGGGGCGCGGTCGCAGCGAGCAGCCCGCCGGACATGCTCGGGCTGAAAACCCATGCCCATCATTCGCGCTGGAATCCTACGTAGAACGGGCCAGGAGTTCAACAGCTTGAGCGGCCAGCCCAGCGAGCGGGTCCGGGCATGGACGCGGCGAATCTGCTGGCCGCACTGGATGAAGTCGGTCACCTCGGCTTCCAGGTGCAGATGAAAGCCAGGCCATTGGCGATTGTTCTCCGCGAGAAAATTGAGAAAGTCCCACTGAGGCATGAGCGCAACGAATTTGCAGGTCGTCGGCAGGTGCGAGAAATCGCCGACCGTAACCGTGAATCGCCGATCTTCGCGCCGATTTCGCGCAACTCCTGGTGAGGGCGCCTCAGAAAGGAATCGAGAAGGCCGAGTTCGCGCACAACTTCCAGTGTGGAAGGATGAATCGTATCGCCGCGAAAATCGCGCAGGAAGTCTCTGTGTTTTTCGAGCACGATGACATCGACGCCTTGGCGGGCGAGCAGAAGCCCTGCCATCATTCCCGCCGGTCCTCCTCCGACGATCGAGCACTGTGTCGAGATCTGGAGGGCTCCATTGTTTGCGGCCATGTGGTTGGTCCCCGCAGAGATTCTCTCGGAAGGCCTCGAGCGCCTATCCCTACCGCCATCGAAATAAAGAAGGCTCTCGGTGTGCTGTCGAAAGTGGCTGGGCGGCCCCGCCTGAGCAGGCCGGCCAGTTCTCGAGCGGCAGAGAAGTTCCCGCTATTCGCTCGCGCCGGTCAGGTTGCCGGTGGGTGTTGTTCTCACTTTGGTGCCGGCGACATCCCAGGCGGCGATGTCGATTGTCGCCGGGGTGGCGAGTTGGAAGGTGACAGGAGTTTCCGCGGGCAAACGGATGTCTCTTTTGCCCGCCACGACGGCGGCCACCGTGCCAACCCCCAATCCGATCGGCCCGCCAACCAGCGCGCCTCCGCCACCGGCAGCAAGGGCTCCGATCAGCAGTCCGGCGCCGGTTCCGCCTCCCATGAATCCCAAATTATGCCTTCCGTGGCGTTTGCCAATTTCGGTGTCGGTGACCGTGCGGATTTCATAGGTGCTGCCGCCCACCTCAATGCTTTCCAGAGTGATTTGAAGATGGGCGTGACCGATCAGCCGGCCCGAGCGGCGGGCATCGACAACCACACCGTTGGCGCGGGCGCCTTGAGGAATGATGGTCCTGCCACCCAAGACCACGGGCTGAGAGAGCGTGGCCTCGAAGCGATCTCCGGGCTGGTTCCGATCACTGGCGACCGAGGTGTTCAGCGTCACGTGGATCGCGGTCGATTCCGGCAAAGTGACCGCAAGCGAACCAGTCACCGCACTGGCGGCATTTATGTTTGCTGCGAAAACCAATGTAAGAAGACAGAAAATTGTCACAGAACACTTCGGGACGTTCGACATCGACACACCTCACGACGCTGTCTAGAGCAGGCCGACTTCCGAAACCATATCCATAAAGCCCTGAAACTCAAACGCAATTTATACGAGATTGCGGCGAGCGATGGCAAGAATTTCCGAAGGGGGGAACTTCAGGGTACTGGGACTCCCTGCCGGGTTGCCTGCGCCGTGACCTCGAGTGCGTTCGCTGATCCGTAACCGTTTTTTCATGGAGGATTCACGGTTCCGAAGTATTATCTAGCGTTGGGGTGTGCCTTGTGGCAACGATGACTTACGACGGGCTCGCGGTCGAGGAGCCCCTGGCTGAAAAAAGTCCGGCTGCCAGGCGGGAGTATCCCGGCGCGCTGG
>JASHRC010000168.1 GCA_030037525.1 Candidatus Acidiferrales bacterium
CGTTCTTTGCGCCCGCTGTCACGAAGCGAATGGAGGCAAGCCCAAAGGCTTCCCCCAGATCGAAGTCGCTGAGCACAGCGCCGGACTCGCCTGCGAGACCTGCCATCAGCCTCACAGCCCATTGAACGGTCTGGGAGCCAAGCCATGAACATATCTCGTCGGCAAATGCTTATTCTGCTGCCCGCCGCCGCCGTGGCGTGGAAGGCCGTGCTTGCCGGGACGCCGGAAGCCTCGCCCAATTACAAGATGACCGAGCACTGGTGGAGCATGCTCGTGGACATCGATAAGTGCATTGGCTGTGGAAACTGCGTGCGCGCCTGTGCCACGGAAAACGATGTGCCGGAGGGCTATTTCCGAACCTGGGTCGAGCGCTACCACGTCTCCGATTACGATCTGGCGAATCCCGTCGTCGATTCACCAGACGGCGGCAAGCATGGGTTTCCCCCGATTCCGGAAACAGGCGGCAGAGATTTCTTCGTCCCCAAAATCTGCAATCACTGCGCGGATTCGCCGTGCACGCAGGTATGTCCGGTCGGCGCCACGTTCATGTCTCCGGACGGCGTGGTCCTGATCGACAAAGAATATTGCATCGGCTGCCGGTACTGCATCCAAGCCTGCCCCTACGGCTGCCGATTCCTGAACCCCAAGACGCGAACCGCAGAGAAGTGCACGTTGTGCTATCACCGCATTACCAAGGGCCTGACGACCGCGTGTTGCGAAGCCTGTCCCACGGGCGCTCGGCAGCTCGTCGACCTCAAGGACCCCAAGGATCCCATTCATGAGTTCTTGAGAACGCACCACGTACAAGTGCTCAAGCCTCACCTGGCAACGGGAGCAAAGGTTTTTTACAACGATCTGGACGGTTCGGTGCGCTAGGGAGAAGGCTATGCCGGTTCAAGGTTACATGTACCCAAACGAAATCGAACTTGCCTGGAGCATCCTAATCGTTCTGTACCCGTTTATCACCGGCCTGGTCGCCGGTGCGTTCATCTTGGCCTCGCTCGAACGCGTCTTCCATGTCGACAGCGTCAAGCCGACGTATCGGCTGGCGCTTCTGACAGCGCTCGCCTTTTTGCTGGTTGCGCCGCTTCCGCTGCAAATGCACCTCGGTCATCCCGAGCGTTCTTTCGAAATGTATCTGACGCCGCACCGTACTTCGGCAATGGCTATGTTCGGCTTTGTCTATCTTTGGTACCTGATGGCGGTGCTGCTGCTGGAAATCTGGCTGGATTACCGGCGGGACATTGTTCTCCTCTCGCAAAGCACGAAAGGCTTCCAGCGGTTCTTTTACCGCCTCCTCACGCTGGGCTCATCGAACATCAGTGAAGGTGCGCTCCGCATTGACGAGCGCGTGGGCTACGTAATCACAGTAGTGGGGATCCCCTCTGCGTTCATGCTGCATGGCTATGTCGGATTCATCTTCGGGTCGGTCAAGGCCAATCCGTGGTGGTCATCTCCGATGATGCCGGTCGTATTTCTTTTCTCCGCCATGGTGTCGGGCATCGCCGCAGTGCTGCTGCTGTATATGTTCTCTACGTGGTACCGCGGAAAAACCATTGACATGCGTTGTGTGGACACCGTCGCCCGCTACATGTTCTATACGTTCCTGATCGACTTCAGCCTGGAAATGCTCGACCTCGTTCACCGCATCTACGAGGCCGATGAGTCCTTTCGCAGCCTCGATTTTATGGTGCATACGCGGCTCTATCTCTCGCAGGTGGTCATCCAAATATACATTGGCACCTTGGTGCCGATCGGCCTGCTGGCACTGACTCAGTTATTCAGGCTTGGCGAACGGACCCGCAAGCGCATCTATGCAGTCGCGGGCAGCTTGGTGCTCATCGGGGTTTTCGCCATGCGCTGGAACGTAGTCATTGGTGGCCAGCTCTTTTCCAAGAGTTTTCTGGGGTATACGACCTACAAGATCGGATTCGTGGCCAGGGAAGGATTGTTGCCCGCCATCGCCCTGACGCTCCTGCCCTTCGCCATTCTGTGGGTCCTGGTGAAGTTGCTTCCGCCGTGGCCGGACGGTGAATCGCTTCGCCCAGCGAGCGATGCTCCGGCTCACGCCGACTAGACCGCGCATCGCAGCTGGAACGTGTCGAGGTGGACGGTCATGCCTCCTAGGGACGTTTCATACGAGTTGGAAGAGCTTATTGCCCGGCTCGACGAGCTCGAGCGCCGCGTTTCTCGACTAGAACATCCCGGGCAAATCGAGCTTCCCGATCAGAAGGTGCATGCGGCTCCGGCCGGTCCTGGTCCAAGCGATACGCCGCTTGTTCCGCCAAAGCCGAGCGTGTTTCCAATCTTCGGCAAAGCGATACTCGGAATTGCTGGTGCCTATCTTCTCCGCGCCGCTGCGGAGACTGGAGCTTTTCCCCAATGGATTGCCGTGACGATCGCGCTGGCTTACGCCGCCAGCTGGCTGGTATGGGCGGCGTGGCCTCAAGTTCAAGCACCTCTCGCGCGGTATTCCTACGCCGTTACCGCGGCGCTGATTCTGTCTCCTCTGCTCTGGGAAGTGACCGTGCGTTTTGGCGTGCTCTCCCCCCGCGTGGCCGCCGCGATCCTGGCCGCCTTCGCCCTTCTCGCCTGGGTCCTGGCCTGGCGCCGCAATGTTTCTCTTGTCATTTGGATAGGAATGCTCACTGCCGCGATCACTGGGCTTGCTCTCATGGCCGCCACGCACGCTCCGGTGCCCTTCACTCTGGCGCTTTTCGTGATGGTGCTCGTGAGCGAATCTGCGGCTTGCCAGGGCCGCTGGCTCGCGCTGCGCCCGTTCATCGCCGCAGCGGCCGACTTTGCTACCCTCGTCCTGATCATTCTCCTGGGGAATGACAACGCCATCTCGCCGGCATACCATCGGGCGCCAGCGGGTGTCCTGATTACTCTCAGTGCCGCTCCCTTCCTTATTTATGCCTCAAGCTTGGCGATTCGCTCTCTCGTGTTTCATCTGAAGGTCATGGCCTTTGAGGCTACACAACTCGCCGTGACCGTATTGCTCGCAGGTTGGGGCCTGATCCGAATCACGCACGGGACCGGAATGCGCGCCTTGGGAGTCTGCTGCCTGCTTGCCGGAGCCGCATCCTATTTCGCTGCATTTGGGCTTCTCGCGCAGGACCGCGAGCGCCGCAACTTCCACTTCTACTCCGCTTGGGGCGTCGTCTTGGTGACGGCGGGCAGTTTGCTCGCCCTGCCCCGCCTGCCGCTGGTGATTTGGCTCTGCTTGGCCGCGGTGATCACAATCGGGTTGGGTGTCCGTCGGCACAGTCCTGCGCTCGATTGGCACGGCGTGGTCTACCTTTGCGGGGCGCTTTCCGCATCGGGTTTGGTCGAGTACGCCGGTCGTGCCCTGGCCGGATCGTATCCCAGTGCGCCTGGTGCGCTGCCAATCCTGGCTACTGTTGGAGCTCTGCTTTGCGCCATTTTGGTCTCCCGCAATCCCGGCGAGCACCAAGGCGAGCGGCTCCTTCGGCTGTTGCCCGCAATTTTGGCAGTCTACGCGACTGCCGGGCTCGCCGTTGTGGCGCTCGTCCAGCTGACCGCCGGGGCCTCTCCAACACCCCCGCAGTTGGCTGTCACGCGTACCCTTGTGACGTGCGCGGCGGCCCTTCTACTGGCCTTTGTTGGCGCCCGCTGGAAACGGGTCGAGCTTGTGTGGATGGCGTATGCCACCCTCCTTCTGGGCAGCTTGAAGCTTGTTTTCGAGGATCTACGCATTGGCAGCACCCAATCGCTGGCTGCCTCTCTCCTTATTTATGGCACGGTCCTCATTCTGATTCCTCGCTTGGTGCGCGCGGGAAAACGGTGGGCCTGAAGTTGTAGGGTGGGGCGTGACATTGTCGGCGAGCTAGCCTATCGCTTGCGACTCCCGACGTTCAGCAGCTCTTCATACTCGGCGAGGGTTTGCGATGTTTTTCGAGGAACATGGGCGTCGAAGCCTTCATCTCGGATTTGCGCGATAGACCCAATCAGGTGCCGGAGCCGGCGGGGAAACCGCCGTTGCCGCCTCTGACCGGGCCATAGCGTCGACGTCTGCCAGGATGGCATCGACCAGGACGCGCTGAGAGGATTTCGAGCAGACGGGATCGGTCGAGCCTGAATCGTGCGCCAAAAGAAACGCCTGGCAGCGGCAGCCGCCAAAATCCTGGCCTCGGCGGTCACAAGTCCGGCAAAGCTCGGGCATCCACCCCTCGCCGCGATATTTCTGGAAAGAATCGGACTCATACCAGATCTGCCGCAGAGATCTCCTCGAGACATTTTCAAACGTCATTCCCGGCAGCACGTTCGCCGCATGGCAGGGCAGCGCATCGCCGTCGGGTTTCAGGAGCAGCACTTTCCGTCCCCAGCCGCCCATACACGCCTTAGGGTATTTTGCGTAGTAGTCCGGCACCACGTATTCCACGCGGATGCGACCGCGCAGGCGTTCTTCCGCTTGCCGGATGATTTCGAGCGAACCAGCGAGCTGCTCACGGGTGGGCAGCAATTTCATCCGGTTCTTGAATGCCCAGCCGTAATACTGGACGTGAGCGAACTCGACTCGCTCCGGCCCGATTTCTTCCGCAAGGCGCACCATATCCTTGAGCTCGCCCAGGTTCTCGCGGTGAATCACGAAATTCAGTGTGAGCCCCATGCGTCGCTGCTTCACCCAGCGAGCCACCGAGAGTTTTTGCGCGTGCGTTTCTGTGCCGGAGATTTTGGCGGCGCTCTCTCGGTGCGCCCCTTGAAAACTCAGCTGAAAATGATCCAGACCGGCGCTCGAAAGAGCGTCGAGCCGTTTTTCATCAAGCGGCAGGCCTGAAGTGATCAGGCTGGCATAGAGTCCCGCGGCCCGCGCGGCGCTAACCAGTTGGGTGAGGTCGGGGCGGGCCAGCGGCTCGCCGCCCGTGAAGTCCACTTGAAGTATGCCCAACTCAGCCGCTTCGCCGAGCACGCGTGCCCAGGTTTCGGTGGAAAGCTCGTTCTCGCGTTTTGTCAGTTCGAGCGGATTCGAACAGTACACGCAGTGAAGCGGGCAGCGGTGAGTGAGTTCGGCGACCAGAACCAGTGGGTTGGGGACGGGAGTACTCATCGTCTGCTAGCAGCGCGAAGCTTTGGCCGCCGGGCCTCGGCTTAGCCACGAGCGGCCTTCTGCCCCAGAGGAAATCATCTGGAAAGCTCCACGGCTCGGGTTCCCAATCAATCAAAATCGAGGGCGCGCTGGTCATGCAATCGACCGAGGTAGCCCAGTATGTCGCTTTCGACTTTTTCCGGCTGCGCTTTCGAATACCTCTTCTGCAATTCAGTGACGATCTGGCCGACCGTATGGTTGCCATCGCAGCGCTCGATGATTTCAAGGCTGGGTCCATTGAGGCGCAGGGCGCGCTCGGGCATCAGCAACACGCGCTGGGGCTTGGAGGTCTCGCTCAGCCGGCAGCCCGGCGCGAGGCGCGGCCGGCTGTTGAGATCCGGCGTACTCAAGGCGTTTCCGTGGGCCGGAAGGCCCCCGGCGGGGGCCAGCCAGGAGTTACATAGGCGAAATAGAGGGCGTCGAGCATCGCCCACAGAATATCGCATTTGGCACGCAAGGCGTCGACTGCGGCTTCCTGCTCAGGGCGCGTGCGGGCGTGTTTGACGACCCAGTTGAGAGCGAAGGTCGCATCTTCGGGCGCCTGCGTCATTCGGCCCTGGAAATAATCGAGGCCACCGGAAAGCCAGGGGTAGTGCTGGCGGAGGCGGTCGACCCGGAGCGTGATCAGGTCCTTTGAGAAAAGCTCGGTGAGCGAGGAAGCCACCGCTTCCAGATGCGTCTTCGAGCGCACCAAATCGACGTAGGCATCGACGGCATAGCGGGTGGCCGGGAGGATTCCTTCGCCGGTGATGGCCTGCTTGCGCGAGAGCCCCGTCGCTTCTACCAGACGCAGCCATTTCTCGATGCCGCCCGGAGATTTTCCGTCACCATCGTGATCGATCAGCCGCTTCCGCCAAGCGCGGCGAAAGTCAGGATCTTCGCTGCGAGCAAGAATCGTGGCGTCTTTGATGGGGATACGGCTTTGATACGCGTACCGGTTCAGTGCCCAGGCCTGGAGCTGGCCGCGAGTGAGTTTGCCTTCGTGCATGAGCAGGTGAAAGGGATGCTGATGGTGGTAACGCTCTTTGCCGATGGCGCGAAGCCTGGCAACCAGTTCCGCTTCGGGGATGAGGGCGCTCGGGCTTGGCTCACTCACAAGTCGATCTCCATTCCGTCGGAAGAGACTTCCCAGCCTGTTTCACAGACCTGGCGGTGGGCGGGGCTGCCAGAGTCGAGGACGGGATTCGTGTTGTTCAGGTGAATGAGGATGCGGCGGGTGCGTGGGGCCTCGAGCTGCTCGAACAGACCCTCCGGTCCGGAAAGAGGGATATGGCCGATCTCGCGCGCCGTTTTGCCCTCTCCACGGACCTGGCGCAGCTCGTCATCGGTCCAGAACGTACCATCGAGTAGCGCAACGTCGCTCTCGCCGATCACTGCCTTCGAGCCCTCGGAAAGTCCCGGCAGAGACGGCGCGTAGAAGAATTTCTTGCCGCCATCGGTCAGCTCAACGGCAATGACGGCTTCTTCTTTCGGCAACGTGCGCCGCAGCTCCCTGCTCACATAGTCTGGAAATTCACCATAGAGAGGTACGGCTCGGCAGCAAAGCGGTGCGGCGGCATTGGAGTTGGAGAGGTAGACAATGGGAATGGGCCGACCCAAGGGAAGCGCGTTCCAGCACACGGGAGGCGAGGACCGCTCGAGCGTGCGAAACAGCGAATTCTCTTGGGTGAGGACGCGGCGGACACTATCGGTTGCGTAGATCTGAAGGGGCTGGAATTCACGCAAGTGGAGTAGTCCCAAAACGCAATCGGTGTCAGCGCTGGTGAGAATGATGGCGGCGATGGGAGTGCTGCGCAGGTCGGCGGGGGCAAACTCGGGATTGCTCAGAAGCTGTTGGCGAAGGTCGGGTGAGGCGTTCAGAAGTAGCCAGAGGCTGGCAGAAGACGAGACAGCGACTTGTGCCTGGGTCCTAGCTCCTCCGGCGAATGACCCTGCCCGGAATCGGCTGCAATTTGAGCATCCGCAGTTCCACTGCGGAAAGCCACCGCCGGCGGCGGAGCCGAGAACCTTAATGCGCATCCAAACTACAGTTCAGCGTTTGCGTAGGAGCTGACTTCGCAGCTGAGCGAGATCTCTTCGTGCTGGGGCGTGGTCCATTCCATTTGATCAAAACCCTCCCGTAAAACCCGAGCAGTTTAGCCTAGGGCGATCGAAGCGGCAACTGGTATTTATTTCCCGACTGGCAGCCAAGGGGTCGACTCCCCTCGAAGCGTAAGCTCTTTGTTTGTGGATGGTTCGAAATTCGGTTGAGCTGGACAAAACAGGTTAGTAATAAGCGAGCTTTTCTAGCTTTCCATGCCGCAAATCATTTTCGAACCATTCGGGAGTCAACCTCTCGCCTATTTGACTGGCCGCGAACCGGTGATGAGGATATCCACGAGCCGCCTGGTGCTTTGTTGCCAGTCGGGCTGGACGGCTTGGGCTCAAACACGCGACTTCCTGCCGAAAACTTGCAGCATGGATTCACCGTCTGCACTAAAAACACATGTGTTGTGCGGTTCTCCGGTAGCTCGAGAGCGCTCGGCTCTTAATTGAGAAGATGAATCCAATAACTCGTTTCCCTGGCGCCAGTAACAGCTTCCAGACCATTCCTGACACTTCTCTTGTCCACAGGGACTCTCCGGTCAACCGGGGATTTCGTTGATTTGCGTTGCAGCCGTACATTGACTCTACACTCGATTCGGGTACTACTTCCGTATGAGAAATATCACTCTCAGCGCTGACGAGAATCTCATCGAACAAGCTCGGCTTACCGCAAAAGCTCGGCGCACGACACTCAATGCCGCGTTTCGGGAATGGCTCGTGCAGCTTACTGGGCAATC
>JASHRC010000169.1 GCA_030037525.1 Candidatus Acidiferrales bacterium
TGAAGATGCGGTCGGCCGGGGTCTGCTCCTCGAGCAATGCCTTGGCTGCGCGGGGTGTGGGCGCGAAATGATACCCGGCGGCCACACCCACCACCCGCCGGTTCAACTCCTCGGGAAACGGGTTCTTGAGGTCGCGCGTGCGCAACCCGGCTTCCACGTGCCCTACCGGCACGCCGCAGTAGAAGGCGGCAAGCGCCGCCACCATGGCCGTCGTCGTGTCGCCCTGCACCAGCACCAGGTCGGCGTCGACGCGGTCGAGGACTCCGCTGATGGCGGGAAAAGCCCGGCCGGCAAAATCGCACAACTGCTGGCCCGGCTCCATCAGCCCGAGGTCAAAATCGGGCGTTATGCCGAACCACTCGAGGACCTGGTCCAACATGCTTCGATGTTGGGCGGTCACGCAGACGTGGCTGCGAATCTCGCCATCGCGAGAGCCCAGTTCGGCGATCACCGGGGCGAGCTTGATGGCCTCCGGCCGCGTGCCAAAAATGGTGAGGACTTCCATCATTTCGCAGCCGCCGCCATTTCACGCACCGCAGAGGACGCGCCGGGGCCGAACCGCGCCGACGCTTCGATTCGCTCCCAGTTCTCCTCAAACCATTGCACGGTCTTCCTCAACCCAACCTCGATAGGAGTCGAAGGCCGGTACCCGATCAGTTCGCCGGCTTTATCCACACACGACAAGAGGCGCGTCTTATTGTCCCACTTACGCCGTCCCACGAAGCGAACTCCCGCCGTGTTGCCGGTGATGCGGTTGATGCTGTTGGCCAAATCGATCACGCGGGTTTCTGTGGCGGAGCCCAGGTTGAATTCCTCGCCCACGGCTTCCTCCATCACGCCGGCGCGAAGCAACCCGTCCACCAGGTCCCCCACATAAGTGAAGTCGCGCGTGGCCTGGCCATCTCCGGTGACCGGCAGCGCTTGGCCCTTGATCGCCCAGTAAATGAAGTTGGGAATGACGTTCCGGTATTGTCCGGGGACCTCCCCGGGGCCGTAGGAATTGAAGAACCTCGGTTTGACCACTTTGAGCTCATGGTGGTGGTGGAAGAAATTGCAATAAAGTTCGCCCAGCATCTTGGTGATTTGGTAGGGACTGCTCAAGTGCATGGACATGAATTCTTCGCGCAGCGGCAGCGGGGCCGTGCTGCCATAGATGGAGCATCCCGAAGACGCGTACACAAACCTCTCGACCTGGGTGAAAACGGAATACTCGAGCAGGCGGAGCGTCCCCATTCCGTTCACGAACAAATCTTTTTCCGGATGGTCGACGCTGTTCTGGTTGGCGAAGAAAGCCGCCAAATGGTAGACCACGCGAGGGCGTTCGAAGAAGACGCGTTTGAGCTTGACCTCATCGAGAATGTCGCCTTCGACCAACAACACGTTGGCCAACGAGGGCACGTTCCACCGCTCTGCCGAAGAGAGGTCATCGATCACGATTACGTTGGCGCCGGCGCTTGCCAGCGCCCGCGTCAGATTGGAGCCAATCGCTCCGGCCCCACCCGTCACCAGCACACATTTGTCCTGGAAATCATCCAGATAGTTCGACGTCATGCCTGCCTCCGCGAGATTTCAGCAAATAGCCTTTCAAACTGGCGCACGCACTCCACACGCGAGAAATGCGCCTCCACAAAGTGTCTTCCCTTCCGTGCCATCTCGAGGGCCGCGGCGCGGTTCTTTTCGAGGTACAGGACGGCGTCCGCCAGACTTCGCGCATCGCCGGGCGGGCAGACAATCCCGCCGCCGGAATCGGTGACGATGCGAGGCGCGTCCCCATTCACCGGCATGCTGGCCAGCACCGGCCGTTCCGCCGCCATGATGGTGAGCAACTTGGAGGGCACCACGGGCGTCGCCACCTCGGGCCGCAACGTCACCAGACACGCATCCGCAGCCGCCAGAATCGAGGGATAGAGTTCCTTAGCCTGCATCGGCAGAAAGCGGACGTTGGGGAGGCCGTTGGCCGAAGCCTCCAGGCGCGGCCGGTCCACGCCATCGCCGACCAAAAGGAACATCAACCCCGGTTCCGAGGTAAGATAGCGGGCCGCTTCCACCGCCACCCCCACGCCTTGAGACCACCCCATCGTGCCGGCAAACAGGACAACGAATTTTCCGTCGAGCCCGACGGTCTTGCGGAATCCGTTCATCCGCTCGCCGGGCCTGATCAATTCCGTGTCCACCCAGTTCGGCACCACATGGGTGCGAGCCGGAATGCCGCCCTTGGCGAGCACGTGATCACGGTTCCCTTCCGAGTGGACTGTCACCGCGTCCGCCGAGCGGTAGGCGAATCGCTCCATGGCCTCGAAGAAGCGAATCAACGCGCGACTGCGCATAACGCCGAGGTCAACAGCACTTTGCGGGAAAAGGTCCTGAACGCCCAGGCAGAAGCCTGCGCGGCACCGCCTCGCAACCGCCCAGGCGGACAAGGCCAACGGCAGCGGCGGCGTGACCGTATAAACGACGTCCACATCCCGCACCCCGAAGCCGCGCAGCGCGTACATGGGCACCAG
>JASHRC010000170.1 GCA_030037525.1 Candidatus Acidiferrales bacterium
GACGTCCAAGCTGCGCCTCCCTTCGATGACTTCGAAGATTGGTGTCAATCTCGCGATGACCAGGAAAATCGAGCCGTCTCGGCAAGGTATGTATCCCGCGACGTGGACGGCTATTACGATCTCGATGAATACGGCGACTGGCGTCCGGATGCGGAGTACGGAGAGATCTGGTTTCCTCGCACGGTTGTCGCCGGCTGGGCGCCTTACCACTACGGCCACTGGGTTTACATTGCGCCCTGGGGCTGGACGTGGGTGGACGATGCGCCTTGGGGCTTCGCGCCGTTTCACTACGGCCGTTGGGTGCTCGTCGACGGGGTTTGGGGCTGGGTGCCCGGACCAGTGGTTGTGCGTCCCGTCTACGCGCCCGCGCTTGTCGCCTTTGTGGGCGGAGGTGGCTTCGGTTTGTCGGTCTCCTTCGGTGCCGGTTTTGCCGGCGTCGCCTGGTTTCCGCTCGGGCCGCATGACGTCTACGTTCCCGGATTCCGCTTCAGTGCCCGCTACGTAGAGAGCGTCAACATCACCAACACGCGCGCCGTGAACGTCACAGAGGTTAGGAACGTCTACAACACCGTCGTTATCAATCGGAATACAACTGTCATCAACAACTACACGTATGCCCGGAATACCGCCGCAGTGACCGCCGTTTCGCGCGAAACCTTCGCGAACGCGCGGCCCGTTGCAGCGGCAGCGGTTCGAGTCACACCGGACCAAATCCAGAGGGCGCGCGTGGTCGAATCGGCGCCCATTGCGCCGACGCGCGCGAGCTATGTCTCCGCAAGTGCCCGAGTAGCGACCGCAAAGCCAGCCGTACCGTTTGCACAACGCCCCGTTGTCGCTCGTCTGGCGCCCGCCGTTTCCCGTCCCGCGCCCGTTTACACGAACGAAAGCCGCGAATTTAACCGGCAGCAGCCCCCGAGCCAACAGAACGCTCCCCGCGGCGGCGCCCAGGAGCAAGGAAATGGTTTCCGCCCCTTCGGCCCTCCCAGTGGCGCGAATAACCCGCCGGCGACGAACAGCGATCGAGGAAACAATGCAGCCCAGCCGCAGCAACAGCAGACTCGCAACAACCCGCCACCCAACATCCGATTCACACCTCCGTCGAAGGCGCACGATGATATGTACGACGTTCATCCGCCTCTGAACCAAAACCAGAATCGGAACCAACGACAGGCGCAGCCCTCCAAGGGGGAGGAGCACCACAATCCGCCGCCCAAAAACGAAAAGGAAGACAACAAGAAATAGTCCTGCGGGGGGCCGCCCGGCAGGGAGACCTCTTTCTACTGCGTGGCAAACAGCAATCTGACGGTCAGGTGGCGTTGGGCGGTCAACGCGCCCTCGGTTGGTCCGGCTTGGCTTGGTCCGGCCCACCGGTGCGCGGCGCCGATTCCTGCTCGAGTGCAAGATAGGCGCGGCCGAAAGCCGCTTGCTGCGTTCCTGCGGCGATGCCGACCGCTTGCACGGTGTATCGCCCGGCCGGCAGTTTGGCGAGCGGAAGGCTAATGCGGAACGAGGCAGTTCGCGACTTCTGATCCACGGCTGTGGGTTGAAGCAGCGGCGTCGCATTCACCTGCACTCCACTGCGGAAAAACACGAGCCCCGCGCGCAAGGTGCTGGGATTGAGGAGCTCTTCTTTGCCCGCTTTTTCCGGATAATACACTTGGAAGAAGACGTAGAGCGTCTGCTGCTGAGTAAAAAAGCGCGTCACGCTCGGCACGATTTTTTCGCCGTCCATCTCAAGCGGTGTGGAGGCGAGTTTTGCCCTGAGTCCTTCGGCTTTCCTCTGCACCTCGGTCGATTTTTCAACCGGCACCAGCTGGCTTGACAGCAGAACCGAGCTCAGGCTGATTTTCGCCGTCGGCCGCTGGGGAATTACGAGCGGCTCTTCGAAGGTTCCCATCTTTCCCGATTCATCCTCTCGGGCGACGAATTTCATGCGGTACACCCCGGGCGCGAGCACAACGCCTCCCTGGTACACCAGGCTGCTGCGGTTGACTTGCTGAAAGCGTTGTTCAGCCAACTGCACGGTGATCGTGTCGCGCAGCGCGGCAACCGACTTCCCCGAAGGCACCGCCAGAACCTCCGCCGCGAAATCGAACTGAGCCTCGCGCCGGCCGTGCTTTTGCGCCCAATCCAGGACGCTCGATGAGAGTTTCGCCGAGATCGGGACATAGACCTGCTCATCGCTGATCCGAAACATGGCCGTCTCAACGGCGATCGGCAGATCGAGTTCGGGATTCTCCTCGCGCAGCGCATCCGCCAGCTGCTGGTTCCGGTCTTCCTTTTGGAGATGTTGAAAATCGCGCGGAGCGTAGTAGCCGTTCCGGTAACGCACGTGCGCCCCGGGCGCGTTCACCTTCACTCGAACCGCATGCCAGCTGCCGTCACGCTTTGCATCCGCCGGCAGGTCGTAGCCGATCAGGTAGTAGCCGTTGTTGTCCTGGTGAATTTTCGGAAACGCATCGCTCAAATCGCCCAGATCGAAAAATGCGCGCCCGCCTGTATCGGTCGAAAGTGTGGCGAGCGTATCGCGCGAATCTTCGCGCTGATCGGTCTGGTGATACACTGCTGCGCCGCTGAACATCGAGGTGCCCGTCGCCGGTGCCGTGCTCGCGTCACCTCCCGGCGGCGTCGCGAACATTCCGCGCGCATCGATGGAATAGATCGAGACATCGGCGCGGTTGGCCGCGTCGGTTGCAGCCCGCAGCTCGGCGCGGTTTTCTTCGCCGGTCTGCGTGATTCCCCCGGTGAACTCAACCAGCAGCTTCTTCCCCGGAATCACTGCCAGTACATTGGCAATCCCCTCAATCGCTTCGAGCTTCTGGTCCGTGTTGAAAACGTTGAATTCGGTCTCGTCCGCTGTGAAAGCATCACCGGTATCCTGTTGGACGTCGTATTCGCCGTTCTCCGCCGCGGCATAGAGCGAACTGGCCAGCTGGGATGCCGCGCCAGGCAGGATCAGGCCAACCGCCTTCTCGAGCGTCGCGCGGTCATTGGTGAAATTGGCGAGCACTTTCAGATTGGAACTGAGCGTCACCACGGCCACCAGATCGGCTGGCGACATCTGCCGCTTCAGAAACTTCAGCGCCGCATCATGCGCCCGGGTGATGTCATCGGGCTCCATGGAAGTCATGTCAAAGAAAAGCGCGATCAATCGCCGGTCGCGGACCCTCTCCATCACCAAATTGCTGCTGGTTCCGACCGGCGTATCCACAGGAATTACCATCGGGGAGCCCGCGCTCTCCGGACCCGCCGTGTCCAGGTGCTCGATATCGGAGTAGGTGAAGGTGGAGATTTTTTCGGGCTTGCCGTTGTCGGTGATCTCAAATTGATCCGCATGCAGGCCCTTGATCGGCTTGCCCGACGAATCGGTCACTTCCACGTCGATGCGCACAACATTCGACTCCGCGCGAAGCCGGGAAGCCGAAACTGGCGGTGGAGGAGGCGGCGGCCCCGGCTGCTGTTGCGCAGGAGCATCGGCGGGCATGAGGGCCAGGCTGCCTATAAGCAGCGCAAGCAAACCCAGCCTGCTTCGGTTCCGCGGGCCTGTTGTGCCGACCCAAGCCTCCCAGGCGAGGCGTGAGACCTCAGGTCCCGCAGCCGTGGATGCTATCCCCTGTGCCATCTCTGTGCCCTCCCCGGTTCCCGCCTTATTATCCCGCGCGGCGCGCAACCGGGTCGAGGGAGATCCTACAGATTCACACGCACCATCAAATACATCGTGCGCATGGCTCCGGCGCTCGTCACCCGGCCGAAAAATGAGTGTGCATTGGAGCCCGCCGTTGTGTTGCAGGAAATTCCCGATGCCGTGCTGAAGCAAGGCATCAGTGTGCCAATTCCAGTAAAATTCGGCGTATTCGTCAGGTTTTGCACCTGCCATTCTAAATTCACAGCACGCCGCCGCTCCGGTCCAAAGCGGATGGTCTTGGCCAGCATCGTATTCCAATTGAACGTGCACGGCCCTTCCACGGCGCCCCGCGGCTCGTCCCCATAGGTCAGGTTGCCGGCCGAATCCAGCGGAAGGCTGAAGACGCTGGTATTGAAAAACGCCGTCCGCGTTCCCCCGCAGATTCCCAGATTCGGATCGCCGTTCAGATTGGGACGCAGCGAGAAGTTCGCGCCAGTTCCGTTATCCGAGGCGACTCCGCCCAGCGTCACCGTGAAAGGCGTTCCCGTTTGCCAGGTCAGGATGTTCTGCAGTCGCCAATCGCTGAACACCCGCGACGGCCAGCCGTGGTTGGCCAGCCGGTACCTCTGCCCAAAGGGCAGCTCCCAGGTCGAAACCGCGCGGAACTGATCGCGTATGTCGAAGGTGGAGAGGCCATATTCGTCACGCAGATATGGGAGCCCGTCGCGCTGCTCGACCGTGGCCGCAGTCCCGCCAATCGAGCTCGCATCGTCGAGCGACTTTCCGTAGGTATAGATGCCCTGGAGCAAAAACCCGTGCGTGAATCGGTGCATGACCCGCACCTGCAGCGCGTTGTAAATGGAATTTGCACCGGACTGATCGAACGTGTATCCGGTCGCCTCCGGATCGATGCGGCTCGCCTGAATGTCGTCCTGCGGCGTGCCCAGCGGCGCGCGGTTTGGCGCGCGCAGAATATCGAGATCGGTGCCCTTGGTACCCGTGTAGGTCAGGTCCAGAATCCAATTCTGCGAAAACGACGTTTCCGTTCCCAGGCTCCACATCTGCGCGTAGCCCGGCTTGTAATTGGGATCAACCGCCGCTGTGTTCGGTATCGTAATCGGGCCCGGAAGGAAGGCGTTGTTGAACGTGAGCGGCTCGGCCGCAGTGGTCGTCAAACTCTGGGTGGCCGTTGCCGGAGCTTGGTAGAGAAGTTCCTTGGCGAGCGTGTTGTAGATCGAAACGTTGTAGAAAATCGAGTAGCCCGAGCGAACCACCGTTTTCGGCTTGATGAATTTTGGTTGCCACGCAATTCCGATCCGAGGCTCGAAATTGCTGTACTTCCCATGAATCAAAGCTCGAGGCAATCCGCCGGGCGTAAGGCCATCCACTCGGCCGACCTGAAAAACGCTTGGAAGGTCCGTCACCACGAGATTTACCAGGTTGTTGTTGAGCTCGACCGGCGGCGTCAAAGCGTCATACCGAAGACCATAGAGAAGCGTGAACGTCTTGGTCATTCGCCAATCGTCTTGCGCGTAGGCAGCCAGGCCCCAGCTTCGCAAATAGGTCTTGGGCTGGGCCGCGATCTGCTCGGTGGTAGTAAAGGGAAACCCGTTTTCAATCGAACCGCTCGTCGGACACGTGGCGGACGCAGTCGCGCAGGTAAGAAAATCAGCCAGGTCGCTGCCCGTGGCGATGCCCGTAAAAACAAACCCGCCACGCGGATTGGGACTGCCATCGCTGTTCAGTTCGATCCGGCGCAGCTCGCCACCGAAACGCAGCGTGTGGTTTTGATGAACCCAGGTCAGCCCATCGTCCAGCCGAAAGGTCTCGTTGCGGGTGAGAGAGGGGATCGGATCGTTGAAGCCCGAGAAATTCGTAAAGCTGATCGTCGGCAGGCCGTAGTCCAGAGGGGAGATTTCGCTGGCTGGAACGCCCAGGTTGATGCCCAGCGTGATCGGAGAAAGCAGGCTGTTGAACGCATTATCACTCAAAAGGCGCGCACGCTGGCGGCTCCAGGTGAGGGTGGTGTTCTCGACCACTCGCGGCGACCAGTTGTGCGAAAGCCCCAGGGTCGCGCTCTGACCGAACGTCGATCTATTCCCGGCTGTGGCCGGTAAGTTTCCGTATGTGTTTTCTCTCTGCAAAGACATATTGTAGCCGCCGTTGAGATTGAACTTCGCGTTGAGGGTGTGCAGCACGTGCGCGTTCATAATGTCGGTGTTCTCAGACGGTGAAGCCTGCAGACGATAATTTTGACCGTTGGCGGTCGCCGGCAGATTCGGCTCGGGAATATAGGCGAGCAGAGCCTCGGCGACGGGGTTCAGCGGAATCTCCTGGCCGCCCGGACAACCGTTGGGATCGGTGTTGAACGGAAACGGGGTGGTGGTAAAGGGCTCGAAAACCGGCGCGCTGCTCGCGCTGGTCGGAAGGAAGCAGCCGGCACGCTGCTGGGCCGTCGGCACAATCGAATAGGTGTTCACCGGACTCAGCAGCGTTTCGTGTTGGTAGTTCACGAAAAAGTAGGTCTTATCGCTTCCGTTGTAAATGTGCGGAATCTTGAGCGGCCCTCCCATGTTGGCGCCCACGCGTTCATCCCACGTGCTGATTTGCGGCGTTGGCGTACCGTTTACCGAAAACGGCCTGGCATCGAACGCCGAGTTCGAATACCGATCGTAGAAACTGAACCGGACGCGATTCGCATTCTGCCGGAACAGCCGTCCGCCTCCGCCCGGGCCGCCGCCACCCCCTCCCCCACCCCTTCCCCCGAAGATTGCATTGCCGCCGAATCCTCCGCCGCCCATACCGCCACCCGGGCCGAACGCTCCCGCCTGTCCGGGAGCCCCCGCCACTCCGAGAATATTCGGGCCGCCGGGTCCCATTCCCTGATCGAATCCGCCCTGCCCTATGACCATTCCGCGCATCGCACCGCCCGGAGCGTTGAACGAAAGGCCCTGGCCCACAGTTCCCTCGAGAAGAAATGCGTCGGAAGACGAGCCGCCCGGGGCGCCGAGATTCACGTTCGGTTGAAGCCCGGCACCGCCCGGAATCGATGCTTCTTCGCTTGTTGCGCCGTCGCCGGTCACGTCGGTTTGCTCAAAGCCGCCCGCCAGTCCCTGTTGCATGGCGTTCAGCACGCCTGGAGGAAGTTGCCCGCGACCACCGGCAAATCCCGGTGCCTTGTTCCCTGCCCCTTGTCCGCCACCCTGACCGCCTTGCCGAGAGAAGCGGCGGCCGGCAAAGCCCCCAGGCTGGCCGGAGAGCTCGGCAAGCGTTGAAACCCGCAGGACAATCTCCATCGGTTTGGAGGAGCCGACGGAAAGCTGCGCTTCGGCCGATGCTTGCTCAAATCCCAGCTCTGTCGCGGTGACTGTGTAATGGCCCGGCGGAACCGCGGGGAATTCGAATTTTCCGGAAATGTCCGTCCAGGTGACCCAAGCCTTTTGCGTGTCGGTGCTTACGAGGTGAAGCGTTGCGCCCGGTACAGGTGAGCCATCCGAGGTGTGGACCACACCCTCGGCGGAAACGGTCGCGCCTTCCGGCGTCTCAGCAGAACTGGCAGCCAGGCTTTGAGCTTGCGGCGGCGCTTGAGCCGACTGCGGCGGCGCTGGCTCGGTGGGTGCCGGATTTTGCTGCGCGGGCGCCGGAATCACAAAAACGAGAAACGCGCAGAGGGAAGCAAAAATGTGCGCGAGAGGTGACGCGGCTCTACTGCGAATTGAATTGCCCAACTTCACCCTCGCTTGAAACCCTGTCGAACGCACGTAAGATGGAAATTGCACATTGGACGCCGGCACGAGGTCTTGCGTTACGCCTGGGTGAAGCAATCGAACCGCCTGGCAATTCTGGCACGTAAAACGCGCCCACAGAAGCCAGAAACTGGACCTCAGAGATCCATTCCTGCCCGCACGGCCGGGAGTTCCCGAACCTCACCACAGGCTTTGGCCTCCGACGCCTCGTCCTGTATTATGCCTTCCTCTGGCACGTTATCCGCGTTCGGACTAGGTCCGGCTACTAGCCGGCCGCGGCGAGCGGACCCCATTTTGCAAGCGAGGAACAAGTCGAATGGCAGAGTCTAAATCCCAGATACGGCTTGCGGTTCTAGGCGCGGGGAAAATGGGCGGGATCCTGGTCGAAGCGTTTGTGAGGCAGGGACTGGTCTCGCCGAAAAACATTTTCGCCACCGTCCAGCACGCCGGGCGCAAGCGGCCAAACGCTTCCGGGCTGGGCGTGGCGCTCGGAAACGACAATCGCGTGGCGGTAAAGAAAGCGGACGTGGTTCTGCTGTGCGTGAAACCGCAAACCGTCGCTCACGTGATCGACGAAATCAACAAGGAACTGACCGAGAAGAAACTGCTGATTTCCATTGCCGCGTCCGTGCCGACTGATTACATCGAACGCCGTCTGGGCGCGAAAGTCCCGGTGATTCGCGCGATGCCGAACACGCCGTCCATGGTCGGCGAAGGGATCACGGCGATTGCCAAGGGAAAGCTCGCAACCGAAAAGGACGTGGGGACGGCGCAAAGGCTTTTCGGCACGGTGGGCCGGACGGTGGTTACCGATGAAAAAAACATGGACGCGATCACGGGCCTTTCGGCCAGCGGACCCGCCTTCATTTACATCATTCTGGAATCGCTCGCCGAGGGGGGAGTCAAAGCGGGGCTCTCGCGCGAGCTGGCCACCCTGCTCGCCGCACAGACCGCGCTCGGCTCGGCAAAAGTCGTACTCGAGACCGGCCATCATCCGGCGCTGCTCAAGGATACGGTGACGACTCCGGCGGGCTGCACCATCGATGGAATTTTAGAGCTCGAAGAGGGGGGGTTGCGCGTGACGCTGATTAAGGCGGTGATGAAGGCCGCCCAGAGGGCAAAGGAATTGCTGATGACGGACCAAGAATCCTAGTGCGCTGATCGGCTGGGGAGAGATCCCTCGACCGCCTGGCCACAGGACACGGAGTTGCGAATACTCCGAGGAAGGGTGTGCCATGAAAGCGATACGAGTTGCCAGATATGGCGGGCCAGAAGAGCTGCGACTGGCGGAAATTCCGCTGCCGCGGCCGGCCGCGGGCGAAGCGCTGGTACGCGTTCATGCGGTGGGCGTGAACTTCGCGGATATTTACTTCCGCAATGGTGCGGCGCGCATGCCTGTTCCCTTCCCGTTCACGCCGGGAATCGAAGGGGCGGGAGTGATTGAGGCGGTGGGCGACGGCGTGGGGGAACTGAACGTCGGCGATCGCGTTGCCTACGCGACAAGAAGTGTCGGCTCCTACGCTGAATATCACGTCGTCGGTGCGGCGCAACTCGTTCCCCTGCCGAAGGAAGTGAGCTTTGAGGAGGCTGCCGCGATCATCTTGCAGGGGCTGACTGCGCATTATCTGCTGCACGAGTTCTATCAGGTCGGGCGGGGATCGACGGTGCTGGTCCATGCGGCGGCCGGCGGCATGGGGCTGCTTTTGGTGCAATGGCTCAAGCACATGGGTGCCCGAGCGATTGGCACCGTCTCAACGGTAGAAAAAGCCGAGGTGGCGCGTGAAGCGGGCGCCGATCACGTGATCCTCTATACCAAGCAGGATTTTGCTGAAGAGGCGAAGAAAGTGACGGGCGGCGCGGGCGTTGATTACGTGATCGATGGCGTGGGCAAGACAACGTTCACAAAGAATTTCGACGCACTGAAAACCCGCGGCTGGGCCACGGTGTTCGGCATGGCCAGCGGCCCGGCTGATCCGGTGGTTCCCAATTCCCTGATGACCAAATCACTGACCATTTCCGGCGGCGCTCTTTTCAATTACACGTCGGCGCGCCCCGAGATGCTGGGCCGCGCCCAGGCCGTGTTTCAGGGACTGCGCGAGGGCTGGCTGAAATTGCGCATCGACCGGACGTTTCCTCTCTCCCAAGCCGACGAAGCCCACCGCCTCCTCGAGGGTCGCCAGACCGTCGGCAAGCTCTTACTGAAGACAGGAAACTAGGCGCCCCGCCGATGTTTCAGCCGAGGACACGAATCTACATGCGCTGGATTTAGCCGCTGGCGTGCGGGCCCACGATCACATCTACTTGGGAGGCGCACTGGGAGACGGTTTCGGTGCTGCTTGCGGTGCCCCATGACTACCGGGCTCGCCCTGGCCGCTCTCCGGCGGCAGGACTTGCTTCAGCTCGGGATACTCCTCCGTCATTTCTCGCAGAACTTTGAGCGCCGACGTTTGTTCGATCTGCACTCCGGTTGCCTGGGACTGCTGCACGACCTCCGGCAGAGTTTTCACCACCCGCTGGCCGAGCGGCGACTCGTAGAACTGAATCAGGCCCTGAATGTCTTCCATCGTGAAAGCCTTGGCGTAGATGGGGACCATCGCTTCGGTTACGCTAGCCTCGGGCGCCGTCGCGGCAAACCTCTGATTGAACGTCCCCATAAATGCATCGACCTTCTCTGGGCCGATGGCGTGGCTCACACCATCGTGGACTTGGCCCTTGAGATACGTGGCGATGCTGTCGCCCAGTTTGGACGTCTGCGTGATTTCCATCAAGTGACGAATGGCTGCGTCTTTGGCGGGGTCAACCTTCTCGGATGCAGGCGATTTCGCGTCCTGCGGACGGCTGGCCTCTGGTGCGGTGACGCCAGGCTGGTGCTGCGCAGGTTTCGGCGAGCTCGCCGGCCCTGCTGCCGGCGTTTGCGCCAGGACCGGTGCTGCGAAGCAAATGGCTGCGAATACGGCGAAAAAGCACTTCATGCGGATCTCCTCGGCTGACCTTTAGGAGCCAACGATTCATGATAGCGAACCCCAGCGCCAGCGTCATCTGTTTCCCGGCGAAACCGAGAGGGCTCTGCTGGCGGCAGCTTACCAGGCTGTGTTAACTTCTGCCCGGGCAAGACGCCGCAGATATGAATCTCGATCACCGCTCCGTTCCACGCACTCGAGCAGACTATGAAGCGGGCCTGCGCGCGAGGGTTGCTCACCGGCCACACCGGTGGCCTTCAACCCCTCGAAGGTGCTGGCCGTATGGTTGGCGGTCCCTGCCGCTCTTGGGTCACCGCGAGCTTCCGGGTGTTCGCGTCGAATGAGCGCGAACACGCCAGAGCTGTCCATTATCGTCCCCGCCTACAACGAGGAGCGGCGGCTGGAAGGCGCCCTTGCCTCGATCCACGATTACTTCTGCTCGAAAGCCCAAGACTTAGCGGCGATTGAGGTGATCGTCGTCGATGACGGGTCGACCGATGAAACGGCGCACATCGCACAGCAATGGGCAGGTCGGATGGCCGTGCGCCTGATTTCCAACGGAAGAAATCGCGGGAAGGGCTACAGCGTCCGCCGCGGAATGCTCGAAGCCCGAGGACGCATTGCATTGTTCACCGACGCCGATCTTTCCGCGCCGATTCCCGAATCCGAGAAGCTTCTGGCGGCCATTGACCTCGGCAATGAGGTGGCCATCGGATCGCGGGCGCTGGATCGCTCGCTCATCTCCGTGCATCAGTCGAGGTTTCGCGAGATCGCGGGAATCATTTTCAATCGGCTCGTGCGGCTCTTTACCGGCCTTCCGTTTGAAGACACTCAATGCGGGTTCAAGGCATTTGTGCTCGAACCCTGTCGCAGGATCTTCGAGCAGCAGAGGATCGACGGGTTTGGGTTCGACCCCGAGGTGCTGTTCCTGGCCCAGCGCCACGGCTTGCGCACGGCAGAAGTGCCGGTCCGCTGGGCGCACGACACCGCCACAAAGGTCCACGTGGTGCGCGACAGTCTGTTGATGCTCGCTGACCTGCTCTACATTCGCTGGAACTGGCTGATCGGGCGCTACCCGAGATCGCGCGCAAATGAGCACGCCGGTGGGCGGCCGCTGTGCGGCTAGGTTCGGTGCGGTAGGGATCGACGACATCGCCCGCGTGAACATAGCGGCAGCCGGCGATGTGGTTCGGTTGCCACCGGCAGCCTCTCTCTCCGCCACCTGTTGCCAGGGAGGAACTTTGTCCTGTAAAGTACTTGACAGGACTCGTCTCCTTGCTATCCTGAGCTGCGTATGGCGCGTTTCGACTCTCACCGGCGCGATCCCCACCCGGTCTCCATCGGCGACCACGCCCGCGACAATCTTCGGTTCATCCGCGAAACCATGGAGCGCGCCGGGTCGTTTACCGCCGTGCCCGGCTGGGGCGGCATCGCCATCGGGATCACCGCGCTGGGCGCGGCAGTGATCGCTTCGCGGCAGACCTCGCCGCTCGCCTCGCTGTTCACCTGGGCCTGTGAAGCCGCGGTCGCCGTCGGGATCGCTGTCTGGACAACCTACGCGAAAGCGCACGAGGGGGGGACGGCGCTGCTCTCCGGGCCCGGACGACGCTTTGTCTACAGCTTCGCGCCGCCCCTGCTGGTGGGCGTGCTACTAACGTTTCTGCTTTTGCGAATCGGCCTTTTCGACGCGGTACCGGGAGTGTGGCTGCTCCTGTACGGGACCGCCGTCGTTACCGGCGGGGCCTTCTCGATTCGCGTGGTGCCGCTCATGGGGCTTTGCTTCATGGTACTTGGCACCGTGGCCCTTTTTTGCCCCGCGAGCTGGGGAAACCTGTTGCTGGGCGCGGGTTTTGGGGGACTCCACATCATTTTCGGAGCCTTGATTGCGAGGAAGTATGGCGGCTAAATCAGGAACGTTTCGCTTGCCGCGAGAGGAGCGAGCCCGACGAGCGGGGACCGGGCCGGCGCTGAACGCGGCCGCAGCCAATCTGGATCGCGTAATTCACGAACGCACGCGGCTAGCAATTGTAAGTGCGCTGGCCGTAAATGCGTCCCTCACCTTTAACGAGCTCAAAGAGTTGCTCCGCGTGACCGATGGCAATCTGAGCGTTCACGCCCGCAAGCTGGAAGAGGCTGGCTATGTTGCTTGCATGAAGTCATTCGCCGGCCGCGTGCCGAAGACTCAATACAGACTGCTGGCGACCGGCCGACGAGCACTGGAAAAGTATCTGGACCATATGGAGGCGCTGATCCGCGCCACACGGGAGGGGTAGTCCGGGGAAAAGCATGGGCAACAGCGCCGCACGAATGATTCCTGTACCGAAGATTCATGTCGCCATCCTCATGGACGGCAACGGCCGTTGGGCTGCTGCGCGGGGACTGCCGCGCTCAGAGGGTCACCGTGCAGGGGTTGCCGCCGTTCGTCGCATCGTTCGCGTCGCGCCACAGCTCAGAATCGGGACGCTCACCCTCTATGCCTTCTCTTCCGACAATTGGGAGCGGCCGGCGGCCGAGGTCGCTTCGCTGTTCGGCTTGCTGGAAGATTATCTTCGCAGCGATGCGGCGGAATGCACGGCCCGAGGCGTCCGGCTGCGCATCATCGGGCGGCGCGACCGTATCCCGCTAAGCCTTCAACAGGCCATCGACTCGGCCGAGCGGCAAACCGCTGCCGGGAGGATCCTCGAGTTGCGCATTGCGATCGATTACTCTTCGCGGGAAGCAATCCTCCGCGCATCTTGCTGGATGCTTTCGAGCCTGGAAGTGTCGGATCGAGAATTTGCGCGACGGCTGGGGCAAGTAACCAACGGGGGCGTGGCTGCACCGGATGTGGACCTGTTGATTCGCACCGGGGGAGAACGGCGGCTGAGCGATTTCATGCTCTGGGAATCAGCCTACGCTGAGCTTCATTTTACCCAGCGGATGTGGCCCGAGTTTGACGTGGCGGACCTAGAGGCGGCGGTCGAAGACTACTTCGGCCGTGAACGCCGTTTTGGGCGCTTGCCGGACGGAGCGGCAGCCAGCTAACCGAAGTTGTCAACTGGCAAACTCTTAGAGGGGAGCGCGTGGTGGCTCCGTCTCGGTGACCTTCTCTTGATGTTCGTTCTTGCGATGGCAGCGAACCTCTGCCATTCGGCCACCGACTTGGCTGATCTCCTCTTGCAGCATTCGCGCTTTCGAACGAGCTGGCTCCGTTGGAGAGGGGGCCTGTGGCTGGTAGGAATGGCCATAGCGGTCGTTCTGGCGAATCACTGGAATGTCGACGAGATCTACCCTTACGTCTCATGATGCGATATGCCCTGGGCTTGAACCGCAGGAGGAACGGTCGCGTTCGCGTGCCGCTTCAAAGGCTCGCCGAATCACTCGCTTCGCCGCCTCAGACACCGAATACTTTTCTAACTCTTCCGGCGTTGCCCATGCGACGTCGGTCACATCGCTCCCGGCGCGGGCCTGGCCGCCGAGCACGTCGCAAAGATAATCCAGAACGACGAAGTGGTGCCGGGCCTGCCCGCTGGCATCCAAATCGATGCGCTCGAACACTTCCAAGAGTTCGAGCGCACGGACTTCCACGGCTGTTTCCTCAAGCAACTCGCGCCGCACGCCGGCAGTCAGCGTCTCGCCTACCTCGAGCAGCCCGCCGGGGATCGACCATTGGCCCTCAAGAGGAGGTGCGCCGCGCCGGACCAAAAGGACGCGTCCATTGGAAATTACGACGCCGCCGACTCCTACGAGCGGGCGGTCCGGGAAGTCGCGGCGATTACTCATCGCTTCCTTCCTTAACCAACCATACCCTCCCCACCCAAGCTTGACACGAGCGTTATATAATACCCGCTCCATTAGGAGTTCGCGTTAGGAGGAACGATTCCTGTGACCAGATGCCCGGAATGCGATGCCGAAATCGACCTGGACGAGGATGAGGTCGAAGAAGGCGAAATCCTGACCTGCCCGGAGTGCGATACGGAGCTCGAGGTGACGCAAACGCATCCCGTCCATCTTATCGCGCTCTCGGAAGATGAGGATGAGGCGGATGAGGAGGAGGACGACGAGGAAGCCGGGGAAGATGACGAGGAAGAAGAGGAGTCCGGGTACGGCGAGGACGAGGATGAAGCATGACGTTCCCAGCTATCGTTCCATCTTTCCGCGCAAAACCGCCCGTTTTTTCTGGTTTGCCCTCTGGTGCCTTCTCCTGGTGGCTCCTGCCCTTGGTCACAGCGCTCAAGACAAAAAGGCTGAGGCCCAGCTCCGCACCGTGCACGGTTCGATTGTCGACAAAGATGACAACCCCGTCGCGACGAGTGTCGTTTATCTCCTGAATCTACGAACGCAATCGATCATCACGCGTATCACCGATGATACCGGCGCCTACCGGTTTAGCGGCCTGGACCCTAATGTCGACTATGAAATCCACGCCGAACACGATGACCTCGTCTCGGCGACCCGCACCATCTCGAGTTTTGACTCGCGTCGCGACATCGAAGTGATCTTGAAACTTTCACACAAGAAAGCGGCACACTAGCCCTCTGCTTTCGCATCTGCATCGTCACGGTCACGCCCCGTTTACAGCTTTCGGCAAGACGAGATCCCTGTGGTGGCGCAGTGCCGCGAGTCCCATGTCAGCAGGGTAGATTGCAACTAGAAATACGATCGCGGTGGGCGCGTTGAGCGAGCCGGTCACAAGGGCGCTTTCGGCTGTAGAGACTCGTTTCGAGCGCTCTACGTGCGTAGAAGTCCGAGGACCCTCCCGGCACCGGAGAACCTTGTCGTATCCTACGGCAACGAGAACACAAACACCGAATTGCCTGCTGCGGCTTCCAGGTACTGCTTGCCGTCGACGGCATAGGTGATCGGATTGGCACGCACGGAATTGCCGAGCGGGACGTGCCACAGTGGTTTTCCGGTCGTCGCGTCGAGAGCAAAGAAGTTGCCTTCGGCGTCAGCGCAGAAGACCAGGTTTCCCGCGGTCGCAAGCATTCCGGTCCAGGAATCGCCGACCATCTTGAACTGCCACTTGCGCTCGCCGGTCGTGGCCACCAGCGCGCGGACGGCGCTGTAGGCATCGTCTCCGCCGACCACTTTTTGGCCTCCGCCTCCACCAATGTCCGATGGATTGTGGGGAGATATGGTTGGACGACCCTTGAAGTAGTAAGCGCCTTGCTCGCGGGTGTTCACATAGAACAGTCCGGTGAGCGGGCTATAGGACGGACTTGTCCAATTCACGCTGCCCGTGATGCTGGGATAGATCAGGTTCCCCTGCGGTGTGGGATCGATGTCGGGCAACTCGATTGGGCGCCCCTTGGCGTCTAGTCCCTTGGCCCAGGTTTCCTTGGCGAACGCTTTTCCCGTAATGAATTCCCCCGTTTCGCGGTCGAGCACGTAGTAGAAGGCGTTGCGATTCGCCTGAGCGACGATCTTTCTCTTCTTGCCGTCAACAACCGCGTCAAAAAGAATTGGCGGTTCCGAGGAATCCCAATCGTGCGTTTCGTGCGGCGAAAACTGGAAATACCACTTCATCTTTCCTGTATCGGCATCGATCGCGAGCAGAGCACACGAATAGAGATTGTCGCCTTTGCGCGCATCTCCGTTCCAGTCAGGCGCAGGATTGCCCGTGCCCCAAAAAAGCGTGTTCGTTTCCGGATCGTAGGAGCCCGTGTTCCAGGTAGTTGCACCGCCATATTTCCAGCTCTCGTCTTCCCAGGTCTCGACGCCGGGCTCACCCGAGGTGGGAATCGTATAGAGCCGCCAGAGGCGCTTGCCGTCGTTCGCATCGTAGGCATCGATGTAGCCGCGCAAACCACCCTCGCCGCCACCCATTCCGACGATGATCTTCCCATTGATCGCGAGGGGCGCCTGCGTGATGGCCACCGCATCTTCGTTCTTTCCGATCTCGACGGTCCAGCGCTCCGCACCCGTTTTCGCATCCAGGGCCACTAGGTGTGCGTCGATTGTGGCCACATAAATCGTATCTCCCAGAATTGCGACGCCACGATTTGTGGGAAACAGGCCAATCGTCAGCAGGTTCTTTGGCAGTTTGGCCGTCCATCGCCAAATCGGTCGTCCGCTGCGAACATCGAGAGCGGTGACGGTGGTCGGTGGCTCCGTCACATACATGAGTCCGTCCACGACGATCGGCGAGGACTCGAAAATTCCCTGCTGGCGCAACTGGTACACCCACTGCATCTTCAAATGACTCACGTTCTCGGTATCGACCTGCTTCAACTCGGAAAATCGCTGGGAGGCGTAATTTCCGCCGTAGGTAAGCCAGTCGTTTGGATGGCTGGCGGAGTGCAGAATTTCGTTGTAGGTCACATTTTGTGCCGAGGAGCGGACCACGCCGCCAAGCAAACCGAGCAGCACAGCAGCAAACGCCACGAATTTCATCATCCGCCCTCCAAGCTTGCAAGGTAAGCTACCAAATCATTCAACTGCGCGTCCGTGAGCTTTCCTTTGTAGCTCGGCATGAAACTCTTCCCCGGCACCGGTTCAATCGTTTCCAGGTTGTATTTCTCTATCGAGTGAATCTCACCCTGGGCATCGCGCAATTGAATCGAAAACGAATCTTCGTTCACACGCATGCCTTCGATTTGCCTGCCTTCCTTCAGCGTTACACGGTACAGCTGATAGGCGTGATAGGCCGTCCGTTCCGACAGCCCAGCTGTATCGAGTGGAAGATTCGCACCAGGGTCAAGCAGTTCGTCTCGCAACATAGCGGCCGCACGCTGCGCGCCAATTCTCGTAAGGTCCGGTCCGGTGTCTCCGCCATGGCCCGCGACGCTGTGGCAGGTTGCACACCCGTTCGCCTCGTAGACTTCCCTTCCCTTCTGCGCATTTCCCAAGACCAAACCTGCACCATGCTGGCCGAGCGAACTGACGTAATCGGCGATTTGCCAGATCTTGTCATCGCCGAGAAAACTGAAGTTGGGCATCGCGGTACCGATGGCGCCGGAAGTCATCCTCGCATACAGTCCCTCAGGTCCCCAGGTTGCCGCCGCATTTTGGATATTGGGACCATTGGCTCCGCTCCCGTCGATACCATGGCAGTTTGCACAGGTCCCCTGAAACAGTTCTTTCCCTTTGGCGATGCTCTCCGGTGTCGTTGGCGGGTGCGGCTTGTGAGGAGGTGGCGCCGTCGGCGGGAATTGAGCGCTGGCCGACGGTGCTTGTCCCAAGAACGCCAAGGCCAGAATCAATCTCGCCGCATACAAGGCACGATTTGAATTCATGGGAGGTCCCTCGGGGAAGCTCTCCACTCGCCCCACGTCGTGTCCCAAGTGATTATAGCGCCCAGGAAATCCATCGTGGGTGGTTGAGAATCCTTCTACGGCAAACTGAAAACAAACACGATGTTCCCAGCGGCGTCCGCACCGAACGGCCTGCCGTCGTTGGGGTTCTCATTTGGAACCGGGCGTAAAGTAACAACGAGTCCGAGAGTTCTGTCAAGAGACTTTCGCCCGGCCGTGGTCTCGTTAGTTGAAACCGGCTTTGTGCCAAGATCGCGCCCCAGACCTGGATGCGGTGCGTGCTTCGGGAGATACAAAGCGGACCAGCAGATGCTAAGCTACCAACCAGTTGCTCGCGCGGAGAGGTGTCTGAGCGGTCGAAAGAGCTCGCCTCGAAAGCGAGTGTAGGGGAAACTCTACCGTGGGTTCGAATCCCACCCTCTCCGCCATTACACAAGGCAATTTGCTGAAAGCCCGGGTGATAATCCACGCCTATAATCAACATGTTCGGCTCCTTCCTCCCGAGCCTCTAGTCGTCAAGCAACCACAGTTTACTCGGGTCGACGGAGCCGACATCGCTATGCAATCAAGTGCAGTCGCACCCTAACGAGGCCAGAAGCGCCTAAAAGTGGATCTGCACTTTCAGTTGGATCATGCGGGGGGAAACATCGCCTCCAAGGCCAGA
>JASHRC010000171.1 GCA_030037525.1 Candidatus Acidiferrales bacterium
CAAAATTGCGAATGGCCGGCATGGTGGAGAAGCACAGCAACTTGAGATCCTTATCCTCGGTTGCTTTCCAATGAGGCAGGAAGTGTAGCCAGACGAGGACGGCTCCCACGAAGGCGCCCGCCATCTGTGCGACGGCGTAGGGTGCCAGTTTCACGAAGCTTCCCGACTGTACCGCGAAGCCTAAGGTCACAGCCGGATTGATAAACGCATCGGGGCTGCCGCAGGCGACAGCGACGTATACGCCTACCATCACCGCGAAGCACCAGCCGCCTGTGATCACCATCCAGCCAGCACCCTCAGCTTTCGAGCGCTTGAGCAGGACATTAGCCACCACCCCATCGCCCAGCAACATCAAAACCATCGTGCCCATGAATTCACCGAAACACTTCGTAAGCATGAGAATTCTCCTTATTTCCGATTAGCAGTGCTCTTGAGTGACCCAGTCAAACGACTTGCTGACCGCCCGCTTCCAAAGGCAGTACATTTCCTTACGCTTCGAATCGTCCATCATCGGCTTCCAGGTGTGATCGACGGCCCAGTTTGCCCGCAGGTCATCGAGATCCCTGAAATACTTGACGGCGAGCCCTGCTGCATAGGCCGAGCCCAACGCGGTCGTCGCATCACGCGTCACCGGGCGAACGACCGGCAGATTGAGAATGTCGGACTGGAATTGCATGAGCAGCTCGTCCTCAACCATGCCTCCGTCGGTGCGCAGCGTATCGAGCCGGATGTTTGAATCTTTCTCCATGGCCTCGAGAACGTCGCGAGTCTGGAATGCAGTCGCTTCGAGCACGGCACGAGCAATGTGCCCCTTATTCGCATAGCGAGTCAGTCCCGCGACCACCCCGCGGGCGTTGTCTTTCCAATAAGGCGCGTACAGGCCCGAGAAGGCAGGAACGAAATAGACGCCGCCGTTGTCAGACACAGATCGAGCCAGAGACTCGATGTCAGAGCTCTTCTGGATCAGGCCAAGGTTGTCGCGAAGCCACTGCACGAGAGAGCCGGTGACGGCGATGCTTCCTTCGAGAGCATACTGCGCAGTCTGGTCACCAAGTTTGTAGGCCATCGTCGTGAGCAGGCCGTAATTGGAATGAACCAGGCGGTCGCCAGTGTTCATCAACAGAAAACATCCGGTGCCATAGGTGTTCTTCGCTTCTCCGGCACGGAAGCAGGTTTGCCCCACGAGGGCCGCCTGCTGGTCCCCCAGGATCCCCGCAACGGGCACATCTTTCAACGAAGGTTCTTTCACCTGAGCGTAAATTTCACTGCTCGAGCAGATCCGCGGCAGCATAGCCCTTGGAACTCCGAACGCATCGAGCATTTCCTGGTCCCAAGCTAGAGTTTCGAGATTCATCAACTGTGTCCGGCTTGCATTCGTAACGTCGGTGATGTGGACGCCGCCATCCGGCCCCCCGGTCAGGTGCCACAGAACAAAGCTGTCGATGTTGCCAAACAGGACCTCTCCGGCCTCCGCCATTTCGCGAATACCCTTTACGTGTTCAAGAACCCAGCGGATCTTCAAACCGCTGAAATAGGTAGTGAGTGGGAGTCCGGTTTTTGCTCGAAAGCGATCCTGCCCGCCGGCTTTGGCGAATTCGCTGACGTAGTCGGCGACTCGCGTATCCTGCCAAACCAGCGCATTGGCAACCGGCTTGCCGGTCTTCCGATTCCACAGAACGGTCGTTTCGCGCTGATTGGTGATGCCGATCGCGGCCAGGTCTGAAGGCCGCAGTTTCCCTTTTGCCATTGCTTCGGCGATCACCTCGCGTGTGCGTTGCCAGATCTCTTCCGGGTTGTGCTCGACCCATCCTGGATTGGGAAAAATCTGCTCATGCTCTTTTTGGGCGATGGAAATCACCCGTCCCGATCGGTCGAATACAATGAAGCGTGTGCTGGTAGTTCCCTGATCAATTGCGCCAATGTAGTTTGCCAAGTTGTCCTCCTAAGACCTTCTGGCTTCCGAAAATCCCTGCGTCCATGAAGTCCTCAATTCCGTGTCTTCCTCAGATGGTCCCGCAGATATTCCCGCCACCTCCAGGAATCGATTGATCTTCTTTACGTATTGGTTGATGGCTTCCTGCTTCTCGGTCTCGGACCAACCGAGCTCGTCTGCCAAACACTGCGCCACATGCGGAGCGGCGGCTATCGCATACTCCCAACCGAACAGTTGCAAACCGGTACGGCGCGCAAGGATGTCTTCGATCGAGACTGCCATCTCGTGTCGAATGCTGTACAGAACCTCCGCTATGATGGCGGGGAACCCCGGCGTGACGCGCACTAGCAGGCGTGGATTGTTCCGCGTCGGGGCCAGCACCTTATCGGCGACCGTCCCGAATTTCTCAGCGAGATGACGGGCCGTGTCAGCCGGAATGTGAAACTGGAGTGCCAGCCTTTCCGGATAGTTCTTGTCGTATCCCTCCGCGCCTGATAGCGGATGGTTAGGCGTAAGACTGGGTGTCACTGTACCCTTCAGGTACTTCTCGACGGCGTTGATGGTGCCTTCGGCCATCGCACGATGGGTCGTCCATTTGCCGCCGAGGATACTGATCA
>JASHRC010000172.1 GCA_030037525.1 Candidatus Acidiferrales bacterium
GCGAAAGTCTGAAAGCTTGAGCGGCTGGCCCGAGTCATCTACGAATTTCGTCGAACCGTCCACGCGCATCAGCAGAGTAACTTCCGTCGGATATTTCAAGAGCAGCTGCGATTTCTGCAGGTCGACCGACGCGACGATGAAAAATTGTTCTCCTGCCGCCGTCTTCTTCCCAGGAGCAGCAGCCAGAGGCACAGGGCGCACCGCCACCCCGCCGGGCGTCCCGACCGCGGGCATTCCTTCCGGTACCGTTCGCTCGGGGGGGACGCCTTTGGCTTGCCAGGAATGCGGCGCGCTCGGCGATGGGGATCCCGCTTGCTGGTTTTGAGCAAGGAGATTGGGCGCCAGTGCCGCGAGTGCGCTAGCAGAAGAAGCGCTACAGCTCCTCGGAGAAATCGCTGCCGAACGCCATTACTCATATCGAAGGGCCTCAATGGGATTGAGCTGCGCGGCCTTGACGGCCGGGTAAAAACCGAAACTGATGCCCACCAGCGCGGAGAAGACGACCGCCACCAGAATCGAAAGCTTTGAAACCAAGGTCGGCCACCCCAGGGAATTGGAGATCAGCGCCGACGCCAACATACCGACAGCGATGCCGATCAGCCCACCAAGTGAACTGAGTACGAGAGCCTCGCTGAGGAATTGCCATTTCACGTTCGCTTCGGTTGCGCCAACGGCCATTCGCACGCCAATTTCGCGGGTCCGCTCGGTAACCGAGACCAGCATGATGTTCATAATGCCGATGCCGCCGACCACCAGCGAAACCGCGCCGACCGTTCCGAGCAGAAGCGTCATGGTGGTGGCCGTGGCTTCCGCTGCTTGAGCCATCTCGCTGGGATTACGGATGATGAAGTCATCATCCTCCCCGGTTCGCAGGTGATGGCGCTGGCGAAGAAGGGCGGCGATGCTGTTTTCGACCGTTGGATTGAGGTCCTGGCTGGCTGTTGCCACCATCATCATTTGGATCCAGCTGATGCCGGAAATCTTTTTCTGAACGGTCGTGTAGGGCATGAAGATGATGTCGTCCTGATCTTGCCCCGTATTGGACTGCCCCTTCTCCTGCAGGATTCCAAGAATTCGGAAGGGGAGGTTTTGTACGCGGATCATTTGTCCGACCGGGTCCTGGTCACCAAAGAGCTGTGTGGCAACGGTCTTGCCGATTACGCAGGCGTCGGTAGCCATATCCACATCGCGCTGCGAAAAGAAGCTTCCGGAGACTACGGGCCAGTTGCGAATCTGGGGAAAGTCCTGCGAAGAGCCCTGCACGCGGGTTGACCAGTTTTCGTTTCCGTTCACCGCTTGAACGCTCGAGAAAAGCATGGGCGAAACAGCGGTGACACCTTGAACGTGCTGCAAGACGCCTTGGGCGTCATCGGCTGTCAACGTTTTGGTGGCGCCGTTGCCCATGCGGACGCCGCCGGTGTTGACGCTGCCGGCGAAGACCATGATGACGTTGGTGCCGAGCGACTGGATCTGCTGCTGAACCTGCTGACTGGCGCCTTGGCCGATGGCTACCGTGCAGATCACCGCGCCGACGCCGATGATGATCCCGAGCATGGTCAGGATGGTCCGCAGCTTGTTGCGCGCCAGAGCTCGGAGCGCCACGCGGATGATCTCCCTCGGATTCATCGAAACACCTCGATCCGCCTCCCTCTATCGTGGTCCAAACCCGCCAAAGCCGGGGGGACGCTGGCCGGTCATTCCGGGCTGCGTTTGCTGGGCGATCACCAGGACGTCACCCTCATGGACATCGCCTTGAAGCAACTGCGTGTTGCTGTAATCGGTGATGCCACACTGCACGGCCACCGGAGCAAGCACTTTATTCGGCCCGAGCTTCCAAACCACCTGCCAGCCGCCCAGATGCGTGGTCGAAGCCTCGCGGGAAATGTCGTACTGTCGATAGAGTTCCTGAAGCTGCGGCTTGGGAATGTTCGGTTTGAATGTCAGCGCCGGGTTGGGAATCTCGATGGCGTCGCTGGCATGGCCGGTGGGAATCGTCACGTAGGCAGTCTCGCCCGGCAGGAGCTTCTCGTCCGGATTGCTGAAATCAATGATGGTGTTGTAGGTCACCACGTTTTGAATCGTCGTCGGGTTCAGGCGCACGGCGCTCACGCGACCGTGAAACAGCTCATTGGGGAAGGCATCGACAGCAAACGTCACCGGCGCTCCGACTCGAATATTGCCCGTATCGGATTCATCGGTAGCCGCATAGACCTGCATGCGCGTCAGATCCTGCGCGACGGTGAAGACGTTCGGCGCTTGGAGTGTGGCCGCAACGGACTGGCCAACGTCGATATTGCGCGCGACGACGGTGCCGTCAATCGGCGCGAGGATGGTGGTGTATTCCAGATTTGTCTCTGCGGCGTTCAGCGCCCCTTCCATCGCCGTGACCTGGCTGCGCGCCTGCTGCAGCTGGGCCTTGGCTTGCTCCAGCGCGGCCTGGGCGGATTGGACATCGGCTTGGGCCTGGCCGAGCGTGGATTGCGTGAGGTCGTTCGAATCAGCCGAGACCACGCCTGCTAGGAAAAGGTCCTGCGAGCGCTTGGCGGTGGCCACCTGATATTTGACGTTGGCCTGCGCTTTGGCCAGCGCCGCCTGGTCGACTTGGACGTTGGCAGCCAGTGTCGCCAGATTATCTTTGGCGTTTTCCAGGTTGCCGCGCGCCTGCAAGACCTGTGCCTCGTAGATGGCGGGATCGAGCTGGGCCAGTACCTGACCACTCCTCACGCGGGTGTTGAAATCGGCGAAAATGTATTGCACCGTGCCCGAGACGTACGAGCCGACGGAAACGGTCGTGAGCGCGTTGATGGTCCCGGTGGCCTGAACGGCCGAGGTAAGATCGCCGCGACGCACCGTGGAGGTCGTGTACTTGGGATCCTTGGATTTAGCTTGCGAGTAGACCCAAAAGCCCAAAATCAGGACCAGGCAGCCAGCCGCGGCAAAGTATGCCTTCTTGTGCGCCTGATATGAATCGCGTAAGGCCATATTCCTCTGCTTTCATGACTTGGCTATAGAACCCCGAGTCCGCGAGGACGATCGGTCGTACCTCTAAGTCGTTGGACGCAGAGTGTCTCCGGTTGGTTTCTCAGGGGGAGCGGATCGGATCGTGTTAGAGTGGGCGACCGAAACTCCTTGGGGAGGCGAAGTGGCGTATCGCGATCTGCGTGACTTCCTAAAGAAGCTCGACAGGGCTGGCGAGCTCCGGCACATTTCTACCGAAGTCGACCCGGTTTTGGAGATCACCGAGATTACCGACCGTGTCGTTAAGACGGGCGGGCCCGCACTGCTGTTCGAGCTTCCCAAGGGGTCGCGCCTTCCGGCAGTAACGAACCTGGTCGGCACGGAGCGGAGAATGAATCTGGCGCTGGAAGTCGACTCGCTCGAACGGGTCGCGAACCGGATCTCCTCCCTGCTCGACTTTCAATCCCCGCAAGGGCTCTTCGACAAGGTCAAGATGTTGCCGAAGCTCGCCGAGCTGGGAAACGTGTTTCCGAAAACAGTCAGCAGCGGAGATTGCCAGGAGGTGGTGCGCACCGAGGGCTTTTCGCTTCTCGATTTCCCCATCCTGCAGTGCTGGCCGCTTGATGGCGGGCGCTACATCACCTGGCCGATGGTGATTACCAAGAATCCGGAAACGGGCAAACGGAACGTGGGGTGCTACCGCATGCAGGTTTTCGACCACCGGACCACGGGCATGCATTGGCAAACGCAGAAGCACGGTGCCGAGCATTTTCGAAGCGCCCGATTGAAAGACGCCACAGGGCGAATGGAAGTGGCCGTGGCCATCGGGTCCGATCCTGCCACCTGCCTGTCGGGGATTTTGCCCGTGCCGCCGGACATGGACGAATTTCTGTTTTCCGGTTTCCTCCGGCGCGACCCGGTGGAACTGGTGCCGTGCAAAACGGTTGATCTGGAAGTTCCCGCAAATGCCGAAATCATTCTCGAGGGCCACGTGAATCTAGACGAAATGCGGACCGAAGGTCCTTTCGGCGACCACACCGGTTTTTATTCGCTCGAAGGGCAGTTCCCGGTGTTTCACGTCGACTGCATCACACATCGCAAGGAGCCGGTCTACCTGACCACCATCGTCGGCCCTCCTCCGCAGGAGGACTATTTTGTCGGCCACATGATCGAACGGGTATTTCTCCCGGTGATGAAGATGCAGCACCCGGAAATCGTGGACGTGGCCATGCCGGCCGAAGGCATTTTTCAGAACTTGATGATCGTGTCGATTCAGAAGAGCTATCCGGGGCAGGCGCGAAAGACGATGAATGCCATCTGGTCGCTTGGGCAAGCCATGTTTACAAAAGTGATCGTGGTGGTCGACCACGACGTAAACGTACAGGACCCGCACGAAGTCGTGTGGAAAGCGTTGTGCGCCATTGATCCAGAGCGGGACATCCAGTTCGTGCTGGGTCCTGTCGATACCCTCGATCACGCGGCGCGCCGCCAGGACTACGGCTCGAAGATGGGAATCGATGCCACGCGCAAATGGCCCGAGGAAGGCTACTCGGGGCGCTGGCCCCAAGAGATTCGCATGGATGCCAGAACGAAACAGCGCATCGACCAGATGTGGTCGCGGCTAAAACTGGACTCGAGGCAAAAATAGCGCGAACGGAGAGACCCCGCAGGTTGTTCACCTAATCTTCACCTCCAAGTCAGGCGTTTCCAGGGTGCCCTTCGGCTGATCCCAGGCCCCTGTCCTTTCGGCCGGGTTTTACCAAAAGCACACGCGGGGAATTAAGCTGGATTGACAGTCCCTGTCAGTGGATGTGATAAACGCAACAAGGGGGAAGCGTACCAGACGTAGCAGTACTAGCGACTTCTCCGCTGTCTTGAAGGCGTTTCAGTCGGCCGAAGCGAAGCATAAACGAAGGGGGTTCGGGCAGTGGGGCAAGGGGCGATCATCCGACCTGCGAACCAGCGCGGTCGGGAGCGAGGGGCCACACGATGTTCAATCTCGGCAAAACACGGTCTTTGATCGGCCTGGACATCGGGTCCAGCTCAGTCAAAGCCATCGAGCTGAAAAAGGCGAAAGATGGTTACGAACTGGTGAGTTTCGGGCTCGTGCCCCTGTCGCAGGACACCGTGGTAGACGGTGCGATTATGGACGCGCCGTCGGTAGCGGAAAAAATCATTTCGATCTTTGAAGCGCAGAAGATCAAGACCAAAGATGTTGCGACATCGGTTTCCGGTCACTCGGTGATCGTCAAGCGCGTGAGCATGCCCTTGATGACCGAGGAAGAGCTTTACGATCGCATCCAGGCCGAGGCCAGCCAGCACATTCCCTTTGATATTGCCGATGTGAACCTGAGCCATCAGCTCCTGGAAGCCACCGAGAACCAGATGGACGTTTTGCTGGTAGCCGTGAAGAAAGACAAGATTCTGAACCACACGAACGTGCTCGCCCAGGCCGGGAAGGCGCCCGTGGTGGTGGATATCGACGCGTTCGCCCTACAGAACTGCTACGAAGTGAACTACGACCTGGATCCTTCGCAGGTAGTTGCCTTGCTGAACATCGGCGCGAGCGTGATGAACATCAACATCATTCGCGGCTGGACACCTCTGTTTACGCGGGACGTTTCGGTCGGCGGCAATCAATACACCGACGCGCTGCAGAAAGAACTGGACCTGAGTTTTGAGGACGCCGAGAAGTTGAAGATGGGCGGGACGCATGCTGGCGTCAGTGAAGAGCAGCGGACGGCCATCCTCCGCTCCGTTTCCGACATTCTCATTCTGGAAATTCAAAAGACGTTCGACTTCTTCCGCGCAACGGCCAGCGGGGAAAACATCCGGCGGATTGTGGTGGCCGGAGGAACGGCGCGGGTTCCCGGCCTCCTAGATCTGTTGAAGGAAGAATTTGCGATGCCGGTCGAAGAGCTCTATCCGTTCCGAAAAATTGCAATCAATCCAGGGCGTCACGATGAGAGCGAGCTTCGGGAGTTGGCGCCGCGACTCGCCATCGCCGTCGGCCTGGCGCTGAGGAGCTTTGACACGCCATGATTCGCATCAATTTACTCGGCCAAGCGCGCCCGAAGCCTGCCAAGCAGGCGGTGCCCCTGGAAGCGACCTTGCAGATCGTGCTGTTCATCGCTGCGGTGGCCGTCGCCGCGGTGATTCTCTTTGTCGTGTACGCCCGACAAAAATCGGATCTCGATGCGATCAATAAGCGGATAGCGGGTCTGCGAGCCGAAAAGGCGAGCCTCCAGCAGATCAAGCAGGACGTGGATCGCTTTGAGAGTCAGAAGAAGACCCTGCAGCAACGCATCGATGTGATTGAAACCCTGCAGAAGAATCGCAGCGGAGCACAAGATCTGCTGCAAATGGTAGCCAATACCGTCGTTCGCGTGGATTCGCTGTGGCTCACCGAGCTCGATCGCACCTCCGATACTCTCCAGATCAGGGGGGAGGCCGGATCGATCAACGCGGTCGCCAATTTTATTACCGAACTCAAGCGCTCGGGATACTTCGACAAGATCGAAATCAAGAGCGCGAAGGAAGACGATCTTCAACCAGGCGTCGAGACCTACGGCTTTGACATGAGCGCGGCGGTATCCACTCCGGGCGGAACCACTGGCAGCCCCACGACGCGGCCGACCGGCGCTACGCCACCGCCGCCGGCGGCCAAGGGGAGGAGCTAGCTATGGCATCCAGCTTTCGCGAGTGGCCCTGGCCGTTGCAAGCGCTCCTGTTTTTCGGTCTGGCCATCGTCCTGACCGTCGCGGGCTTGTACATGCCCGGCCTCCCTCTGGCGAACATGAGAAGCCAGCTGGAATCGGCACAAACCGAGTTGAAGCCGCTAGAAGCCGAGGTCCAAAGCCTGCGCGTGTACAAGCAGCGCAGAGCGGAGTTGCAGACGGAAATGGATGCGCTGCAAAAGCAACTGGCCACGCTGCAAACGATTGTTCCCGAAGATAAGGAGACCGACCAGTTCATTCTGATGCTGCAGCGATCGGCGATTAGTTCAGGCGTGTCAATCCGCACCCTGACTGCGAAGCAGGTCGAGCAAAAGCAATACTACTTCGAGATGCCATTCGACGTCACCGCCGACGGGCCGTACTACTCGGTTCTGGACTTTTTTGCAAAGCTCGGGCGCCTGTCGAGGATTATCAACGTTCAGGACTTAAAGCTTGCTTCGGCAGGGTCAAGCAGTACTGCCTCAAAGTTTCGCACGGCGCCTGGCACCACCGTCATCGGGCAATTTACGATTACCACCTTCTTTACCAGTTCGGCAGAAGCTCCTGCGCCCGCCAGCAATGCAGGGGGCCAGCCGGGGAAAAAGTAGACTAAGCCATGAGACTCGCTACAGCAGGCGGAAGAGTTCTTGCGGTACTGGTGGCTTCGGTGTGCCTGGCGCAGGGCAGCCCGGCTCAGCAGGCCAGTGCTGTCCAGCCAAAAGCGATTGCCAAGGCTAGGCCCGCCGCACCCGCAAGGCCGAAGGTCGGGGCCAAACCCCCGGCAGTGGTGGCTGCTGGCACCAAGCACCCGGTTACGGTTGCGCCTGCCCCCAGCAAGCCCCCGGCTGCCAAGCCGGCCGCTGCCGCTGGTGCCAAGCGCCCGGTTGAGATGCCGGCCGCTGCCGCTCCTGAGCCAGATATGGTTGGCACAGAACCGGTCAACAAGCGCGACCCGTTTGCCGCCCTGATCAACAAGGGAAAAGACGAAGGTGCGGGAATACACCTGCCTCCCGGCAAGGCTGGACTGGTAATCGCCACGGTGAAGGTCGATGGAACCGTCCGCTCAGGCAACGGCATGATTGCGGTCGTATCGAATCCCGGAAACAGCGTGTACTTCATTCGGGAGGGCGATCGTCTGTATGACGGCTCCGTAGAGAAAATTGGACTCGATGGCGTGACGTTTCGAGAGGACTCGAAGGACGCCTTTGGCCACCCGATCGAACGAACGGTGACAAAGCGAATCTATGCGGTTGCAGGAGAGCAGCAATGAGGATCATACGGGCGTGGGGGCTGGGCGCACTGGTCGCGGCCGGTCTGCTGTGGACAGGTGCGGCGCAAGGGGCGGACGCCCCGGTGGTGCACGTAAAGGCGGTGGTTAGCGCAAGTGGCGTTCGTTTGGAGGCTGAGGCGACCGGGCCGTTCGAATACACCACATACCGGCCGAGCGAGAGCCTCTATGTGGTCGATCTGAGCGGTGTATCGGCAGCTGATCCCGCGGGCGCTCGTGTGGTTGCCTCTGATTTGGTCAAAAGCTACCGGGTTTTCCCCTATGCGGTTGGTGCAAAGCCTGCGGTTCGAGTCGAGATATTGCTCAGCGAGGGCATGGAACCTCGCCTGGAGCGCAAAGACAATCAGGATCTGGCGTTGATCGTTTCAAGAATCCCGAATGGTGCGTTGTCCGCCCCCGCGAAGCCCTCACCAGCGCTTGTTCCGGCCACAACAGCGAGCCCAGCAAGTCATCTAGCCGTCCAGCAAGTTCATCTTGTGCAGAACGGCAGCGAAACGGACGTGAACATCTCTGGCTCGGGTTCTTTGGATTACCACGCGACACAACTACACGATCCCGACCGCGTAGTTCTGGATTTCCAGGGATCGTATCTCGGGACGTCACAGCGGCACCTCACCAGTAATTTGGATCCGGTCCGAGACATTCGCCTGGCCCAATTTACCCCCGAGATATCCCGGGTGGTGATCGACCTGCGGCAGCCTGCCCTTTACAAAATCAGTAAGGCGGGCAATACCGTGACGGTGGCTTTTGCGCCGACGACATCCTCATCGGCTCCGGCCGCTGTGCCGGCCCCGACGATGACGACAAAGGCCGTCATGCCTGGGCCGGTGGTGCCGGTGCCCGCGGCGATGTTACCGGTATCGCTGACAGAACCCTCATCGGCTCTGGCCACACCGACGCCTGCAGCGGCGGGGCCGGAAACGGGCGCGCGAGCGAATCTGTCACCTGACTCCCCCACTACGCCTGTCCGCCCTGCTTCGCCTACAGCGGACCAGACTCAGGCTAGCTCCGCTGCGCCTGCGCCCAAATTCTCAGGCGAGCCGATCTCGGTGAACCTGAAGGATGTGGACCTGCGCGACTTCTTCCGTTTAATTCACGAGATCAGTGGGCTCAACGTGGTCGTGGACCCCAGTGTAAAGGGCAGTCTGACGATCGTGCTCGATGATGTGCCGTGGGATCAGGCGCTGGACATCGTTCTCAAGAACAATGACCTCGACAAGCAGCTCGAAGGCAACGTGCTGCGGATCGCAACGAAGGAAACTCTGCGGAAGGAAGCCGAACAGAATCGCGATCTGGCCAAAGCACAGGCAGAAGCAGCCGACGTTGTCACCACAACTCGTCAGCTGAGCTATGCCAAGGCCACCACCCTTGCGGTGACGCTCAAGAAGTTCCTGTCGTCGCGCGGAGACATCATCGCCGACGACCGTTCCAACACCTTGATCATTCGCGACATTCCCACCACGCTGCCCGTGCTTGACAACTTGATTCGCCAGCTCGACAAGAAATCCCAGCAAGTCGAGATCGAGGCGCGGGTGGTACAGGCAACGCGCCAGTTCTCGCGCGACATCGGCACGCAGTTTGGTGCCGCCTTTGCATCGTCCAGCGGAAACAACGTTCTGGGCGGAACGACCGAAGCCGGGACGAGCCCGGTTGCCCGCACTTTTCCGCCGCTGCCAGCTCCCCCCATCATCGTAGGTTCGAGCGGAGGGGCCACGATTGGAACCAGCTCGACTACCGGCACGGGTTCCCTTCCTCTGCTCACCAATATGCCGGCGGCGACGCCTACCAGCGGAATTTCTTACTCGTTCAGTTCCAAGAATTTCGCGCTGGATATGATCATCACGGCCGCTGAGCAGCGAGGCGTAGGCAAGCTGCTCTCAAAGCCGACGGTGATCACCCAAAACAACGAAAAGGCCACCGTCAAGCAGGGTGTCAAGATCCCAGTGCAGACCATCATCAACAACACCGTCTCGGTGCAGTTCGTTGATGCCGTGCTGGAGCTTGACGTGACCCCGCAGATCACGGTGGAAGGAACCGTTTTCATGGATGTAACGGTTGAAAACGATCAGATCGATAACGGTATCCAGCGTGTCGAGGGCATCCCTGCCATTGACACGCAGTCAGCGGAAACGAAGGTCACGGTGAACGATGGCGCGACCGTGGTGATCGGCGGCGTGATCGAAACAAACCAGCAAACCACGGTTCAGCAGGTTCCCTTTGTCGGCAGCGTACCGGTTCTGGGGAACCTCTTCAAGCATACGACGGTTAGCTCGACATCGCAGGAGTTGCTCTTCTTCCTCACACCTCGTATTCTGCCGAGTTAGTGAGCGCAAGGCAGACGACGAACACCGAAACTCGGAACGGGCCTCTAGACCGATTGGCCCGACTCCGAGTTTCTCTCGCCGAGTTGGGCGCCGACGCCTTGCTGGTTTCGCACCTTCCCAATGTTCGTTATCTCTGCGGTTTTTCCGGCAGCGCAGGGCTGCTCCTGGTAGCCGAGTCTAAGGCCACGCTGTTTACCGATAGCCGATACACATTTCAAGCCCGGGAGGAGGTAGTCGGCGCCGAGGTTCGCATCGCCAAGAAGGGTGTTCTGCGGGCGCTGCGGGAGGCGTTGCGGCGAGATCGGCGGCGCTTCCGGCGGCTGGCTTACTCCGCCTCGCACGTGACGGTGGCCGACAAGCACTCGCTTGAGGCCAACGGGGGCGGTGGCATACGCTGGGTTCAAGATGGGAACCTGGTCGAAAAACTCCGTGCTGTGAAGGATGCTCGGGAACTGGCCACGATTCGCCAGGCGGCAATCCTGGTCAGCGACGTCTTTTGTCGCACGCTCCGACTTATAAGGCCGGGGGTCTCAGAACTGGAGCTGGCGGCCGAAATCGAATACGGCATCAAGCGGGGGGGTGGTTCCGGCCCGTCGTTTGAGACCATAGTCGCCTCAGGGGAGCGCTCCGCCTGGGCCCATGCGCGCCCTGGCTCCAAGCTGTTGTCTAAAAGCGAGTTGGTAGTCCTAGACCAGGGTGCTATAATCGGGGGCTACTGTAGCGACATGACTCGCACAGTATGTCTGGGGCGGGCTTCACCGCGGGCTAGGGACCTGTATGGCGCGGTCCTCAAGGCTCAACAGGCTGCCAAGCAGGCGATCCGACCGGGGGTAACGGCAGGGGACGTGGATCACGCGGCCCGGGCTTCCCTGAAGTCCTCCAAGCTCGATAGGTACTTCACGCACAGCACTGGGCATGGTTTGGGTCTGGAAGTGCATGAAATGCCCCGGCTCGGAAAAGCGGAGCAGACGGTTCTTCGCGAGGGGATGGTCTTGACGGTCGAGCCCGGTGTTTACCTCGAAGGTTTTGGGGGCATCCGCATCGAGGACGACGTTGTCGTCACGGCCCAGGGCTCGGACGACCTCACGACGGCGCCTCGAGACTTACTCGAACTCTAATGGCAAGAAAATTGAAGCAGGTATTCGGCGGAGCAAGCGACCTCCGCGGCGTTGATCTTGTGGAAGTCGAGCGGCTTCTTGCCTTCATGGAGCAGCACGGGCTAGAAGAATTTGAGTACGAAGCTGCCGGCGTTCGCATTCGATTGAAGAAGCCCTCGGCGGTTGCGAGCGACCCTCGAGCCTTGACCGTGTCGCCCCTAGAACCTGCTTCTATTCCGATCTCCCCACCCACGGCCGTCGCTGCTGCGCGCACAACCGAGGGCGGGGCAACCGCCGACCTCCACCTAATCAAGTCTCCCATCGTGGGTACATTTTATGCGGCGCCGAGCCCGGAGGCAGATCCTTTTGTTGCGCGCGGAGTGCGTGTCGAACCAGGGCAGGTGCTGTGCATTATCGAAGCGATGAAGCTGATGAACGAAATTGAGTCGGATGTGGCGGGCGAGGTCGCTGAAATCTACGTGGAAAACGGCAGTCCGGTCGAGTACGGCCAGGCGCTTTTCGGGATTCGCGCGCCGGCGAAGAAGTAGCTTGGGCTGGCCGTCTGTGTCTTGAACATTCATGTTCCGCAAGATTCTGGTAGCCAATCGCGGTGAAATCGCCCTTCGCGTGCTCTCTGCCTGCAAGGAGCTGGACGTGCGCACGGTGGCCGTTTACTCGGAGGCAGACCGGCACGCCTTACACGTCCGGTTCGCCGATGAAGCGATCTGCATCGGCCCACCCCGCAGCAGCGAAAGCTACCTCAATATTCCCCAAGTGATCAGCGCGGCGGAAATAACCAATGTCGACGCCATCCATCCCGGCTACGGCTTCCTCTCCGAAAATGCGAATTTCGCCGAGGTCTGCGAAGCGTCGCATATTACCTTTATCGGCCCTTCCCCCGCGACGATACGCCTGATGGGCGAAAAGGACCGCGCGCGTGCCGAAATGGAGGCGGCGGGCGTTCCCATCATTCCTGGAAGCAATGGCATCGTGTCGGACGAGGATGCTGCCAAAAAGGTGGCCGCGGAAATCGGGCTGCCTTTGATGATTAAGGCTGCCGAGGGCGGCGGAGGGCGCGGCATGCGCGAGGTGCGCACCAAGCGGGAGCTGATTCCGGCATTCGTTACGGCGCGGGCCGAAGCCGAACAGGCTTTCGGCAGCCCGAACGTTTACATGGAGAAATTAATCGAGAAGCCCCGCCACATTGAACTTCAGGTCCTGGGAGACCGGCACGGGGACGTGATCCATCTGGGAGAACGGGAGTGCACGCTGCAGCGGCGTCATCAGAAGGTGCTTGAGGAATCGCCTTCGGTGGCCCTTGATCCGGAAACACGCAAAACCATCGGAAAACAAGTTGTGGACGCGTTGCGGAAGGTTGGGTATTCCAATGCAGGAACGGTCGAGTTTCTGCGAGACAAATCCGGAAGGCTTTACTTCATCGAGATGAACGCGCGCGTCCAGGTCGAGCATCCGGTAACCGAGATGGTCACCCAGGTGGACATTGTAAAGGCGCAGATTCGCGTAGCGGCCGGGGAGAGGCTGGAAGACGCCGTGGGCTCATTTCAGCATCGCGGGCACGCCATCGAGTGCCGCATCAACGCCGAAGATCCTGATACCTTCGCACCAGCACCGGGGCGTATTACCGCCTTTCGTGTTCCCGGAGGCCCCGGCATTCGCGTGGATACGGCCGCCTACGCTGACGCCGTGATTCCGCCCTACTACGACTCACTGATTGCCAAGCTCATCGCGCACGGAAGGGATCGCGCCGAAGCGATCGCGCGGATGGGAGGGGCGCTGGAAGGCTTCATCGTTGAGGGCATCAAGACGACCATTCCGTTGCACAAGCGCATTCTGACCGATCCGGATTTCATTTCCGGGAAATTTGATACCCACTTCCTTGAACGTCTCGCCCCGGTGGAGGCGAAATAGTGTTTCCTCCCGTTTACGCGATCCTCGATCCCCAGGTCGCTTCTTCTTCGGTGTCAGTTTTGGCGGAAACCCTGGCGAATGCGGGTATTACCCTGATCCAACTGCGAGATAAGCACTCCCCGGCCCGGCGGACCTTCGAGCAGGCTTCTGTTCTGGCAGCGATTCTTGCGCGGCGCGGTGTCCGCTTCATCGTAAATGACCGCGCTGACGTTGCCTTGCTCGCCGGCGCAGCAGGCGTTCACGTCGGCCAAACGGATCTGCCTGTTGAGGACGCGCGCAAAATCTGCGGGCCTGGAAGGTGGGTGGGCGTTTCGACACACAGCCTCGAGCAACTCGGCGCTGCCGACCGCACTTCGGCGGACTATATCGCTGTGGGACCGATCTTCCCGACGGGTACTAAGGAGAACCCCGATCCGGTAGTGGGCGTCGACTTCCTGCGCCAGGCGCGGAAAATGACGGCGAAACCGCTGGTGGCCATTGGCGGCGTCACCAGAGAGTCGGCTGCCGAACTGTTCAGCGCAGGCGCAGATTCAATCGCCGTTATCCGGGATCTCCTCGCCGCTCCTGATCCAGGCGCAAGGGCGCGGGAATATCTGGGCATCGCCGAGCGGATGCGCAAATTGCGCGACTGAAGGGGCTCTTGATGGCAGTCGCACCGCACGCAACTCGGTCGGATGAAACCCCAGCCCCCGCCGAGCTTGTCAAAGGCTTGGGCCTATTTGACTCGACCATGCTCGTGATCGGCTCGATGATCGGGTCGGGAATCTTTATCGTTTCGGCCGATATCGCGCACCAGGTCCAAAGCCCCGGCCTGCTCATCATCGTGTGGCTGATGTCCGGGCTGATGACCCTGATCTGCGCGGTGAGCTATGGCGAACTGGCGGCAGCCCTGCCTCAGGCCGGCGGACAATACGTCTATCTGCGCGAATCGCTTGGCCCGCTAGCCGGCTTCCTTTATGGCTGGACGATGCTGCTGGTGATTCAGACCGCCACGATTGCCGCTGTGGCCATTGCCTTTGCAAAGTTCGCAGCCGTGATTGTTCCCTGGTTTTCCGCATCGGAATGGATCTGGAACGTGGGGACCTTCGGTCCCTGGAGACTTTGGTTTGGCTCACTGGGCCCTTACAACGTTGGCCTCAATCATCAGAATCTGCTGGCCATTCTCTCGATCATTTTCTTGACCTGGGTGAATACCCGCGGTCTCGGCCTGGGCAAGCTCGTTCAGAACGCTTTCACCGTAGCAAAGACAGCCGCCCTGGCCGCTCTCGTCTTGCTGGGTTTCATCTTTGCTACTTCTGCCGCTCGCGCTGCCAATTTCGCGACTTTCTGGCGCAATGCGGGATGGAGCGCCCTGCATTCCTACCCGCCCGATCATCCGACCTCGATGATAGGCACCCTTACGCTGGTCGGCGTGGCCATGGTGGGGTCGCTTTTTGCGATGGACGCGTGGAACAACATCACCTTCACGGCAGCAGAGGTGAAAAATCCAAGCCGGAACCTTCCCCTGTCCCTGGCGTTCGGCACCGGCACGGTCATTCTGCTCTACACGCTTGCGAACTTCAGCTATCTGCGAGTCCTGCCGCTGTCAGGGGATCCCCAGGGTTCGACCGCGCTGGCGCGGGGAATCGAGCATGCCGCCGACGGGCGAGTCGGAACCGCGGCGATGCAGGTCATCTTCGGCCCGTCGGGGGCCATTCTGATGGCTGTCGCCATTCTGGTTTCCACCTTTGGTTGCAACAACGGCCTGATTCTCTCCGGCGCGCGCATCTACTACGCGATGGCCAAAGACGGACTGTTCTTCGCCGCCACGGGCCGAGTAAACAGGAACCACGCGCCTGGCCGAGCACTCGGAGTCCAATGTCTTTGGGCGTCGGTTCTGTGCCTGTCGGGAACCTACAGCCAGTTGCTCGACTTCCTGATCTTTGCGGTCGTAATCTTCTACATCCTTACGCTCAGCGGCCTGTTCTTGCTCCGCTGGAAGCGCCCAGACATGCCTCGGCCGTATCGGGCCGCCGGCTACCCATTTCTGCCAGCACTGTACATGGCGATGGGGTTATTCTTAGAAATTCAGCTGCTGCGGTATAAGCCGCAGTACACTTGGCCGGGCCTGATCATCGTCCTGCTGGGCGTGCCGGTGTACGCGGTGTGGAGATTGGCGCGCCGACGGGCTGCGCTTGCTCGGGCGGCCTAGCGCAGAAAATCTTGTAGCTCTGGGGAGGCAAGTTCGAATGGGCAGTCCGCTGCTGGCGACCAAGCCCCTGCACGTAATCATGCAGGAGGCCAGCGACACCGGCGAAATGTCCCTGCGCCGAGCGCTGGGTCCCATCAACCTGATTACGCTCGGCATTGGGGCCATCATTGGCGCGGGAATTTTCGTGCTGACCGGCCAGGCGGCCGCCACCAGCGCGGGACCGGCGATCGTCATCTCCTTCGTCTTGTCCGGAATCATCTGCGCCTTTGCAGGATTGTGCTATGCCGAGTTTGCCTCGCTGATCCCGATTGCCGGCTCTGCCTACACTTACGGGTACGCAACGCTGGGCGAGATTTTTGCTTGGATCATCGGCTGGGACTTAATTCTCGAATACGCCTTCGGTGCCGCCACGGTTGCTTCGGGCTGGAGCGGCTACGCGGTGAGCCTGCTCGATGATCTCGGTCTCCACATCGGTCCGCAGTGGATCGCCACGCCCGGGGCCGAGATGGTGTACTACAAGGGGCACTGGACCGCGCTCGCTTCCCTGCAGCAGACCATGTCGTCGGCGGGTATCGATCCCACAAAGCTTCCGCACGCAACCGGCATCGTTAACTTGGTGGCATTTGCGGCAATCGCTGCGGCCACCTTTATCCTGATCGTGGGCATCCGGGAGTCGGCGAATTTCAATTCCGCGGTGGTCATCCTCAAAGTAGCGGTTGTTCTTGTGTTCATCGCGGTTGCAGGCGCTTATGTTCTCGAGCATCGATCGCTTGCGGCCTCGCATTGGCACCCGTTCATCCCGCCCAACTCAGGAAGATTCGGCGATTTCGGTCTCTCCGGCGTGGCTCGCGGAGCGGCGGTGATATTCTTCGCCTACATTGGCTTCGACGCCGTCTCGACCGCTGCCCAGGAGGCGAAAAATCCTCAGCGAGACATGCCCATCGGCATTATCGGTTCACTCGTGATCTGCACACTGCTCTACATTCTCGTCTCCGGCCTGCTGACCGCTGTGGTCCCCTACACGGACCTAGATGTTTCCGCTCCCGTGGCGATCGCTATCGATGTCACCGGAGTGCGCTGGGGCAGCCTGTTGGTCAAGTCCGGTGCCGTTCTCGGTCTGGGCAGCGTGATGCTGGTGATGTTGCTGGGTCAGTCTCGGGTCTTCTATTCGATGTCGCGTGACGGCCTGCTGCCGAAATGGGCAGGAGCGATCCACCGGCGGTTTCGCACTCCCTGGATTTCTTCGCTGGTGGTCGGCATCGCTGTGGCTGCCTTCGCTTCCTTGATTCCCATCGGAGATCTGGCAGTGCTTGTCAATATCGGGACGCTCCTGGCATTTGTCATCGTATGCGCGGGTGTATGGATTCTCCGGCGCAAGCGTCCCGATATCCCGCGCCCGTTCAAGACGCCGCTGGTCCCGCTGGTTCCTATCCTGGGGATTGTCACTTCCCTGGCGGCTATGCTGAGCCTCCCGGCCAAAACCTGGTGGCGCCTGCTAATTTGGTTGGGAATCGGATTGCTCGTGTATTTCTTCTATGGACGGACCCACAGCAAGGTGCGGAACCTGTCCCTTACTGCAGCTCCAGAAAGTGATCCGGTCGCTGGCCGGAATGCGCTACTCTGACGGCGCAAGCTCGGGCGTCTGGACGGAATCGCCGGCCACGCCGATGAAGTATGCGCGCCTATTCTCCGCGTCGATTCTGGCTGTTTGTGCGGCGAAGCTCTCTGCTCGACCGCGTCGCTGTCGGTGTGCTCGTTCTCTATGCGCTAGACCGCCTGGCGAGCGATTTCGGCCTGCGCCTGCCGCTCACGTCGTTGCTCACCCTCCTGTCTTTGATGGCGGCTGCGTACCTGATCGTTCGATTGATTCCCTGGGTACGGCGGAGGCTTCTTTGGCGGCTGCGCAACCGGCTGGTCGTCGCCTACATATTCATGGCCGTGGTTCCCGTGGTGCTGCTGCTATCGATGGTGGGCCTGGCGCTTTATCTGCTTGAGCTGCAGATCGGGGCCCACCTTCTTCGGGATGATCTGCATTCTCATTACGACATTATTGCGGCCGACACCGCTGCGATTGCTGCAGCCTTAAGCCACGAGCCCGGTCTGAAGCCGGATACCCCAGTTTCACCGACTTCGAGGGCAATCGAGGACCCCGTCCTGTCTCGCCCGAGTGTGGCGAGCGTGATCGCCGCGGCGCAGGCCAAATGGCCCGAGCTGCGTGCCTACGTGAATCACGGCCAACAACTGGTGCGTGCAGCGAACGGCTCGCAGTTTGCAGGGCTGGCCGAGTTTCGCAACCAGCTCTGGTACGCATCGGCGATGAGTCTTGCGATTTCAGAGGGCCACACGACCGTGCTTGTCGTTGCTCCCATCACCAGCCAAACCCTGAACAGCCTTCCCTCCAAGCTGGGGCCCATCGAGTTGACTCTTCTCGCGCCCGCAGCTCCGGGTGGGGGCGAACGGCCGATCATTCTGCTCAACAACGCGCGTTATGTCCTCGGGGAACGGATCGCTAGCAACAACCGCCCGCTGGCCCCGGCCATAAGCTGGTTTGACCCCCCCATGAGTGGTTTGGCGACGCTCGAGGCAGAACGCGCCGACCTGGGGCCTGACACGGTTGAGCGGCCTGTTCTGGCCCAGTTTTCCTTCCGAGCGTCGGCGGTCAACCGAGACCTCCTGACCTCGGTGGGTTACCTCGCACCGGCCGTGCTGGATGTGCTGGAGATCGCCAGTTTCGTGTTCCTGTTGCTGGAAATCGGCGCACTGGCCACCGGCGTTGTGTTGACCCGAACGATTACTCGTTCTATCGCCGACCTCTACGAGGGAACGCTTCACGTGCGCCGCGGTGATTTTGGCCATCGGGTTCGAGTCCTCAAACGGGACCAGCTAGGGGCTTTGGCCGAATCTTTCAACGAAATGACCGGCTCGATCACCGAGCTGATCGAAGAACAGCGCCAGCGGCAGCGTCTGGAGCAGGAGGTGGCGATCGCGCGAGAAGTGCAGCAGCAACTGTTCCCAGATTCCGTGCCGTCGATCCCGGGTCTGGATCTGTCCGCAATCTGCCGCCCGGCGCGGGTGGTGAGCGGCGACTATTACGATTTCGTTCCGCTGGGCCCCGGTCGCATCGGCATCGCACTGGCCGACATCAGCGGAAAGGGAATCTTCGCAGCCCTGCTGATGGCCAGCCTGCAGGCTGCGTTGCGCAGCACAGCCGCACTGGAGGGAAATCGCGGAGCGGCCGAACTGGTCCGGCGCTTGAATCAGCATCTGTTCAAGAACACATCAGATGACCGGTACGCGACACTGTTTTATGCCGTGTACGACTCCACGGCCAAGACACTCACATACACGAACGCGGGTCACGTTGCGCCAATCTTCGTTTCCAACGGTTGCACTCAGTCGCTCGATCAAGGCGGCACGGTCATCGGGCTCTTCGAAGATGCGCAGTACACCGAGTCGACCCTCGAGGTTTCGCCCGGAAGCCTGCTGGTGGGGTTTAGCGACGGGCTCACAGAGCCAGAAAGCGTTTATGGCGAGGAGTACGGCATTGCTCGACTGAAAGCCGAGATCTTGCGGCAGCGCAGCCTTCCCGCCAACCGATTGGCTGAAAACCTCGTTTCCGGTGTCGAGCAGTGGGCCGGGGCAGCCGAGCAGGCCGACGATATGACTATCGTGGTCGCTCGTATGACGTAGCACGCTTCGGGGGCTCCTTCGTTTATGATGAACCGGCCATGAAAATTCTCCGTTCGACTGAAATGCGCGACGTTGATCGGCTCACCGCAGAAGGGCAGGCTGTGTCCATGCTCACGCTCATGGAGAATGCCGGCAAAAGCGTCGCGGATTTTATTCAAGCACAATTCCGAGATCGACCAATGCTGCGCGTGACGGTCCTTTGTGGCAAGGGCAATAACGGAGGCGACGGGTTGGTCGCCGCTCGGTATCTCGGTGAACACAACCGGGCGGTCTCGGTCTATCTGCTTGGCGATCCCGCGGAGGTAAAAGGCGAGGCTCGAGCGAATCTGAATAAATGGAAGGAGAAGCGGACCGTGGCGCTCGGGCCTCCATCCCGGCAACCGGGTTGGGCCGGATTTCCTCCCGGCGAAATCATCGTGGACGCGCTGCTGGGTACCGGCATCAGCGGTCCGGTTGCAGGACCGATGGCGGGGCTGATCGACGCCGTCAATCGCCGACCCTCCTCTTGCTCTGTCGTTGCTGTTGATATCCCATCCGGTTTGAACGCCGACACCGGCGAGGCGCCTGGCCCGGTCGTCCAAGCCGACTATACCGTTACGTTCTCTGCCCCCAAGCTGGGCCTGGTCTTGCGCGAAGGACCGCGGCACACCGGCGGGCTGGTGGTCTGCGAAATCGGTTCGCCCTGGTCACTGGTTGAGCAAGTTGGGAAGGGCAAACTGCGGTGGAGCGAGGCCCGAGAATTCGGCAAATTTGCGCTGCCGCGTAGGGCCTCTGGTCACAAAGGCGACTATGGCCACGCGCTTGTGGTGGCGGGTTCGGTCGGCAAAAGCGGCGCAGCGGTGATGGCCGGAACGGCGGCGTTGCGTGCCGGCGCCGGTCTCGTCACCGTGGCAACTCCGGAACCCGTCTTGCCCACGGTGGCGGCGCATACGCCGGAGATCATGACCGAGCCGCTCGCTGCCACCGTCACTGGAACGGTTTCCGAGCGCTGCCTGGAAGGAAACCTCTTCGGCAAAATTCTGGAGAGCAAGGCCGCCCTTGCCATTGGACCCGGGCTAACGACCGAAGCGGAAACTCAGGAATTCGTCCGGCGGGTGGTCTGTGGGCGAGACAAAGTTCCGATCGTTCTCGATGCCGATGGCTTGAACGCCTTTGCCGGCCGGGCGGCGGAATTCAGGAATCCGAAGGGTCTGCTGGCCGTCACCCCGCATCCTGGCGAAATGGCTCGTCTCATCGGCTGCTCGACCGCAGAAATCCAGGCCAATCGGGTGGAGATCGCGCTCCGAGCCGCAGCCGATTGGAATGCCTGCGTGGTGCTGAAGGGCCAGGAGACCGTGACCGCCGCGCCCGACGGCCGCGCCTGGATCAACTCCACGGGAAATCCCGGGATGGGCACAGGCGGCACAGGCGACGTCCTCACGGGCATTCTCACCGGCCTGACCGCTCAGTACGGCGCTTCCTCTTGGCCCGAAATGCTTGCTTTTGGCGTATACCTGCACGGCCTGGCCGGCGACATGGTTTACTCCGAGTGCGGCGGCGCTCCGCTCGTGGCCACTGATTTGATAGGCTCGCTGCCGCGCGCTTTTCAACGGTTCTATGTCGAGTACGGCCGTGGCTCGTGATGTGTTCGTAACCCATTCGGCTGAAGAAACGATCGAGCGCGGCCGCGAGATTGGCCAGCGACTAAGGCCACCGGTTTTGATTTTGCTTGCAGGCGACCTCGGGGCGGGGAAGACGACGCTCGCCAAGGGGATTGCCAGCGGCCTCGGCGCGGCTGAGGAAGACCAAGTGACCAGTCCGACTTTTACGCTGGTCCACCAATATGATCGCGATGTGCGCGTCTATCACGTCGATCTCTACCGCATCACCAGCCCCCAGGATTTCGAGACGCTCGGCTTAGAGGACATTTTCGACCAGAGTGCGGCCGTGATCGTCGAGTGGTCGGAGCATCTCCGGTTGAGGACCGACTGGCCGATCGTGCGAATCGAACTCGATCACCTGTCGGAAAATGAGCGGCGGATTTCGGTCGAGGACACTCGGGACCTGCTCTAGTCAGAATCACAACCCCATAATGTGAAAACCGGCGTCCACATAGATGACGTTTCCCGTCACGCCGCGCCCCAGGTCGCTGGCCAGAAAGACTGCGGCGTCGGCGACCTCGGCGATGTCCGTGTTGCGCCGCAGCGGCGCGCGTTGCGCGGAGATTTCGAGCATCTTCGAGAGGTCTTTCACTCCGCGCGAGGAGATCGTTTTGATCGCACCGGCCGAAATGGCGTTGACCCGAATCCTGTGGGGCCCCAATTCGCTTGCGAGATACTTCACTTCGGCTTCGAGCGCCGCTTTGGCAATGCCCATCACGTTATAGTTCGTCACCACGCGCGTCGAGCCGAGATATGTCAGCGTCAGGATCGAGCCACCCCGGCTCATCAGCGGAGAGAGGGCCCGGGAAATCGCAACCAGCGAGAAGGCGCTTACATCGAGCGCCAGCTGGAAGCCTTCTCGGGAGGTGTTGAGGAAGGGCTGATTGAGATCCTCATGTTTGGCTACGGCCAGGCTGTGTACGACCACATCCAGCGTGTGGCCCGCCGACCCGACCGACGCGGCCATTTGTTCGATATCGGATTGCTCCTGGACCTCGCAGGCATAGAAGCCGACCGCGCCCAGTTCGCGTCCCAGCTCTTCCACCGACGGCTTGACGCGGTCATTTTGATAGGTCAGCAGGAGCCTTGCGCCTTCGCGCGCGAAGGCCTGCGCAATCGCGTACGCGATGCTCCATTTGTTCCAAACACCGAGAACGATTGCGGTTTTGCCTTCCAGGAGCTTTGACATCCCCGCCATTCTAACTGAAAAACTCAGCGGGAGTGCGCCCAGCGGATCATCTCGCGCACGATAAACTCCAGATACGGCCACAAAAGTCCGAGGATGGCCGCTACGGCTGCCCAGAACCGAGCCGGCTTTGTGGTGGAGGTCCCCGGCCCGCCCGGAAGGTGGGCTCGGCAGAAGCTGCTCGCAACCGCTCGCTTGCTGCAGCGCTGGCCGCCCGGGCCGAGATACAGGCACGGTCCCTGGTCCAGGCTAACAGTGGTGGCGCGAATCGGCGCGAGTTCGAGTCGTCGGTCGGAAGCCTCGCGGGCCGGCCATGGGTCGTGAGACCAGCCTTGCGGAAGACCGTCGGGTGTGACGGTTGAAACCACATTGACGCTTACGCGGCGTTCCATTGCTTATCGGTTTTCCACTAGGCTACATTAAAAAGTTATCCGATAGCATACCTGAGAACATGCTGGAAACCCGTATCGCTCAGCCCTCTGCCCATCCGGGCCGGATGAAGCTCGAGCCCTACTCCGCCGAAATCCGGCTCACTCACCTCACGCTGGGCATCGACAACATTCATTATGACGTTTTCCTCAGCCCGAAATTTGTCGAATTCTCCCGCAAATACCTGTTTGATCTGCTGCGCCAGGTGATCAATGTCAGCCTGCTGTATGGCAAAGAGCATGAGCGTGGACGGGAGCGCGACCGCCGCGGGTCGGGGGTGCCGGAGCATTCCGCGTTTCGACGGCTGCTAACCGAAATTCTGCAGGAGTCGCTCACCCGTGCGAAATTCGAGCAATCGATCGAGGGCGATATCTTGCACCGCTTGGCGCTGCTGAAATTCCTCACCCAGGAGACCAGCAATCAGTTTTCGAGCATCCTGGTGGAATGCAAGGAATGGATCCGCTCGCGCGGCGAGCTCTTCGAGCACAGCGAGCAGGCTCACGTGCTGCGCTCGAAAATCGCCGACGTCCAAGCCGACCGAAAGAACGTGGTTCGCCAGGTGGGCGAGACCCTCTGCCGCGTATGGCGCGAGGTGGAGGAAGGCACGCTGTCGAAAGCCCGGCGCGCCCTTTTTGGTGACGATTTTCGCGAGACCTACGATCTTCTGCAAAACCGTTTTTTGTTTGTCGAAGCCGGGAACGATGACCAGTTTTTGGTCGAGCACTATGTGCTGCTGGGGAACTTCGTCAACGACCCGGACCGCTTCGAAGTATTCGACGCGCTGCTGCTTGATTTCGTGCGTGACTACCTGCTGGCGGGCGATGATGACGAGGAGCTTGCCAAGGCTCGCAAACTGCACGAGCGACTCCTCGAACAGGCAAGGCTGCTGCGATCGGAAATTGTGCGTGTGGAGGAAGAGCATGAAGAAGCTCGGGGGCGCGCCAGCGACACGGACCATCCGTTCCCCTCGCTCTTCAAACGCCGGCTGCCTTCGTCCGGTCCGCAGGATGAAGTCGAGGCCCTGCGGCGCAAAATGGCCACACTGGAGATGAATCTCCAGGAGCTCGATCCGCAGATCGAATCGGCGAAGCAGCGAATGGACTTCCTGGCCGACGAACTAAAGAACCGCATCGGCGACTACCTGAACCAACCCGCCAACGCAGCGCGAATCTTCGACGCGCGCGCTGCCGAGCAGGAGCCTTCTGAGGAAGCGGGCGCGCCGCCGGAGGTTCGCGCGCATTTGCTCGAGGAATGGGTTCACCGCCTGGAAGAACGCGATCTGCTGTTTCATGTACTGGCCGGCTATGAACTGCGGAGAATCGCGCCGGAATATTGCCCGCCCATTCACTTACAGCAATTGAAGAAAGCCCTGGTCTACCGAGAAGAAGCGAAGCGCGTGGCGCAGATTCTGGAAAAGTTTCCGGCCCGCAATGTGTCCCTCAAGAAACTGGAAGAGTCCTCGCGCGCGATCCGGCGCCGCACGGCGCAAGAGACGCTGACGGTGGGGCTGCAGTTCGCCGAAGATCTGATGCGGCTGCGTCGCGATCGGCGCAATTATCAGCAAGTCGCGGCATGGATGGAACGCATCAATCTGGTCAATTCGGAACGAAGTCGAGAACTGTCGCGTGCGAACAAGAGCCTCTACGAATTTCTGCATCCCGAGGAGAGCCGCCCAGCGGACGATCCGGTCATCAATCACGTCGTGATCAAAGCCGACGTGCGTGGTTCTACCGGCATCACCAAGGATCTTCTCGCACGTGGCATGAATCCGGCGTCGCACTTCAGCATGAATCTGCACGAGCCGGTGAAACGGATGCTGGAGCGCTACGGCGCGGCGAAAGTGTTCCTGGAAGGCGACGCGATCATTCTGGCGATTTATGAGACTGAAGCAACGCGAGCGGCGCAGCGCGCCGTGGCTCGCGCCTGCGTTTTGGCACGCGAAATTCTTGCGGTGACCGCCGCATACAACGCACGGGCAAAGACAAGCGATCTGCCGCCGCTTGAATTGGGAGTTGGCGTGGCGTTTCAGGATTCGGCGCCATCGCTCTGGATGGACGCCGATTCCCGCATCATGATTTCACGGGCGCTGAACCTGTCCGATCGCCTGTCGAGCTGCTCGAAAATGGCGAAACGGCTTTTTCAGTCAAATTCCGGGCCGTTTAACGTCTATTTGCTGCAGACCTTGATGGAGGACGTGGTCGCCGACGAAGGCGAAGAGCTTCTGGTGCGCTACAACCTCAACGGCATCGAACTCAACGAAGAAGGCTTTCAGAAGCTGAGCTCGGAAATTTCGCTTTCGCCCCTGGGCGGAAATTTCCCGCTGCCGTGGGGCAAGGAGCGCGTACAGCTCTATTTCGGGGAGGTTCCGCTGGGGGAGTCGCTTGAGCCGATTGTGGTTCGCAAGGGATTCGTGCGGCAGCTTCTGCCCGGCGGAAAGATCGGAGCCCAAGGCACACGCGCCTATTACGAGGTCTGCACCGATGCCAGACTGCTCGAGTTGGCCCGCAAGCGCTTCGTCGAAGCCCGGCCCCCAAACGCCTGACGGATCTTCCCTGCCCAGAGTGAGGTCATTGTCAAGGAGCGTCTTGGCCTGTGTTGAGCCTAGGGGTTGATGGGCTCCCTCAGCGGTTTCT
>JASHRC010000173.1 GCA_030037525.1 Candidatus Acidiferrales bacterium
GGTGGAGGTCGACCCCCATAGGCTTGAGGCCTACAGCATAACCGTGCCTCAAATGATCACCGCGCTCGGCAACGCGAACATCAATGTCGGCGGGCGCGAGATCCGAGTCGGCCAGCAGTCGATCAATATCCGCGGCGTGGGCCTGATTGACGATGGCGGCGAGGACGATCTCACCCACGGCTACAAGGTAGGCGATATCGAGAACGTGGTCCTGGCCCAGAGCAGCGGCGTCCCCATACTGGTCAAGGACGTCGGGCGAGTTTCAGTCAGTTATCGCCCGCGGCTCGGCATTTTGGGCCGCGACCATCAAAACGACGTGGCCGGCGCGATTGTGGTGATGCGACGCACGGAAAAGAGCGCCGACATGATTCCGAAGGTTAAAGCGGCCGTCGATGGCTTAAATCACGACGGAAGCTTACCGCCGGGCGTCCGGATCGTCCCGTTCTACGACCGCTCCTCCTTGATTGCGGTCACGACAGACACTGTCCTGCACAACCTCATTTTCGGGTGTGTGCTGGTGTTTCTGATCCAGTGGATTTTCCTTGGCGATCTGCGCAGTGCCATCATCGTTGGCCTGAACATTCCCTTCGCGCTGCTGTTCGCGATCATCCTGCTGGTATTGCGAGGCGAAAGCGCCAATCTGCTTTCTCTCGGCGCCGTGGACTTCGGGATCATTGTCGATTCGGCGGTCATTCTTGTCGAGAACATCTTCCGGAATTTCCAAGCGCCCGCCGAAGAAAGACAGCGCATGTTAGAGCGCCTCGCCGCAGGATTCTGGGGACCGGACCCGACCCGAGGCGCAGAGCACGAACTGACGCCAACGAGGTGGACCGACCGCCTGCGGCTGATCCTGATCAGCGCCATACAGGTGGATAAGGCCGTGCTTTTCTCCGGCTTAATCACCGTAGCCGCGTTTGCCCCTCTTTTCACCATGCAGGGCGTGGAAGGCCAAATTTTTGGCCCTATGGCACGGACCTACGGCTATGCCCTTGCCGGAGCCTTGTTCGCCACCTTCACAATCACGCCCACACTTGCCTCCCTGCTCGTTCCCGAGCATGCCAAAGAGGTGGAGACAATCGTTGTCCGGTTCTTGCACCGAGCCTACAATCCGGCGCTTCGCCTCGCACTCGGTCGCCGCTGGCTTGCGGTCGGGCTCGGTCTTCTGTTTCTCGCCGCGTCGGCACTCCTTGCCTTGCGCCTTGGAAGCGAGTTTCTGCCCCATCTGGAGGAAGGCAATTTCTGGATCCGCGCCTCGATGCCCATCACCCTGTCACTCGAGGACGGCGAAGCGGCTACAGGAAAGATGCGCGAGATCCTACTTCGGCACCCCGAGGTCATCACCGTCGTTTCCCAACACGGCCGGCCCGACGACGGCAGCGACGCAGCGCCCTTCTCGAACGTCGAGCTGTTTGCCCCGCTCAAACGGTTTGACACTTGGCCCCGCGGCCTGACGAAGGAGAAATTGACCGAGCAGCTTCAAAAGGAGTTCGAGACGGAGCTGCCCGGCGTCGTCTTCAATTTCTCGCAATACATTCAGGACAATGTCGAAGAAGCCATTTCCGGCGTCAAGGGCTCCAATTCGGTGAAAATCGTCGGTCCCAATCTGGAAACATTGACGACCCTTGCCCAACAGGTGCGGGACCAGATGGCGCAAGTCCGTGGAGTGACCGACCTCGGCATCTTCCCCGTACTCGGCCAGCCGAACTTGGACATTCGAGTCGATCGCGCCAAAGCCGCGCGCTACGGCTTGAACTCGGGCGATGTGAACTCCGTCATCCAAGCCGCCATGGGAGGCGCCGTAGCCACTAGTGTTTTGGAAGGCGAACGGCAATTCGATCTCGTCGTGCGTTACACACCGGAATATCGCGACAGTATCGACAAAATCCGCAACATCAAGGTCGGCTATCAGACCGGCAACGGCGGCAACGCCTATGTCCCGTTGAGCGAACTGGCGACCATCAGCCTGGATACCGGAGCCGCCTGGATCTACCACGAAGGCATACAGCGCTACATCCCCGTGAAGTTCAGCGTGCGCGGGCGCGACCTGGGCGGCACGGTCACCGAGGCCCAGGAGCGCATCAGGAAGAATGTAAAGCTTCCCACTGGCTATCGACTTGTCTGGGCGGGGGAATTCGGGGAACTGCAAGCGGCCAAGGCGCGTCTGGAGGTAATCGTGCCCATAACGCTTATTCTGATCCTCGGGCTGCTTTACGCCATGTTCAACTCCTTTGGCGAGTCGCTTCTGGCGTTATCGGGCATTCCCTTTGCGGTGGCCGGCGGCATTATGGCTCTGTGGCTGTCGGGCCTCGCCTTCAGCATTTCTGCCGCGATCGGTTTCGTGTCGCTGGCCGGAATATCGGTGATGAACGGTATTCTGATCATTACTTACTACCACCAGGCACTGGCGCTCGGCGCCACTCCGATTGCAGCCATGTCTCATGCCGCTTCGACGCGCATGCGGCCTTTGATGATGACGAGCCTTTCGGCATGCATCGGCTTGTTTCCGGCAGCGATCTCTACGGGCATCGGCAGTCAGGTCCAGCGGCCGCTGGCCACGGTAATCGTGGGGGGTATGTTGGTCGGACCGATCCTGTTGCTGCTCGTTGTACCGGCACTGCTCATGATGTTTTTCGGACGGCGGCAAAGCCAGAATCCAGAGGCTCAATCGGCATGAGGATTCGTCTCGGTTCCCTGATGGTCTGTGCAATCCTGGCGTCAGAAGGCTCTTTGCATCTCGCCTCAGGCCAGAACCAGACGCCGGACGGTTCGAAATCGGCGCACGTGACTTCCCAGGTGAAACCGCCGGTTGGCCAAACGGGCTCGGCCAAGACCGCCAGTGCGCCGCCGCGATCGGCCAGGCTGAAGGGTCCGGCTCAAAACAGTGGGACTGCGGCGCTCCGCCTTCGGCCTGCAGACGGCGCAAGCAACAACATCTCGCCGCCGGGGAATCTGCGGCATCGCAGTCCCAATGCGGCAGCCGTCGGTGGTCCCGCCGGCGCAGCTAAGGGCACAGCCGCAATCGATGGCCGGCGGATGGGTCACAAGCCTTGAGAAGCGATCCGAGGATGCTCGCTCGCAAATCACACCTGGCCTTCTGGCTCCTGAGTGTATCGCTCATGGGCCCGGCCTCGGTGTATCTCTCTGGATGCGCCGTGGGCCCCAACTTCCACAAGCCAGTGGCACCCAATGTGACCGGCTACACGCCCGCGCCCGTTTCCGGAACGAGCAGTGCGCCGAATGTCCCGGCAGGGGAAGCGCAACACTTCGCCGAAGGTGCCGATATCGCCGGCGATTGGTGGGCGCTGTTTCATTCGCAGCCGCTCAATGATCTTGTCGAGCGATCGCTTGAGGCCAATCCCGATATCAAGGCGGCCCAGGCAGCATTGGCCGTTGCCCGCGAAAATGTTCTGGCACAACGAGGCGCCTATTACCCCAACGTTTCAGCGGGTTTCGCCGCCACGCGGGCTAAAACATCAAACCAAATCGCGCCCGTGCCAAACGAAAACGTCTTCTTGTATGGCCTCTACACGCCCCAGGTGAGCGTGTCGTTTGTTCCTGATGTTTTTGGGCTGAATCGCAGAACCGTTGAATCGCTCGGGGCCCAGGCACAGGCGGCACGCTTTGCGCTCGTCGCCACCCACATCACTCTGAGCTCCAACGTCGTTGCCGCAGCCATCGAAGAAGCCTCCCTCCGCGCACAGATCGACGATACCCGCGAGCTGATTTCAATCAACACGGACATGCTCGAAGTCCTGCGCACGCAGTTTGAGAAGGGATATGCCAGCCGTCTCGACGTGGCCGCCCAGGAATCGCAGCTTGCACAGGTCGCCGCGACGCTGCCGCCGCTCGTCAAGCAATTGGCCGAACAGCGCGATCTTTTGGCCGCGCTTTCGGGAGGTTTCCCCAGCCAGGATCTGCCGGAGAAATTCGAGCTTTCCGGCTTTCAGCTGCCCGCAGAGATTCCGCTGAGCCTGCCTTCGCAACTGGTCGAACAGCGACCGGACGTGCGCCAGGCTGAGGAAAACCTGCACTCCGCCAGTGCGCAGATCGGCGTTGCCATAGCCAATCGACTGCCGAATCTGACGCTCACGGCGGACGCAGGCAGCATGTCGCTGGCCTTCAGCCATCTGTTCGGCGCCGGCACGGGCTTTTGGGATTTGGGGGCGAACGTGAGCCAGACGGTTTTCGACGCGGGAACCCTGTCGCATCGCGAGCGCGCTGCGAAAGCCGCCTACACGCAAGCGACCGAGCAGTATCGCAGCACGGTTCTGACCGCGTTTGAGAACGTCGCCGATACCCTGCACGCGCTCGATCAGGATGCCGAGGCTCTTAAGACGGCGGCGGCGGCGCTCAACGCCGCGAAGGTCACTCTCGATCTCACCAGACAGCAGACGCAGGCCGGTTACGTCAACTATCTCGCTCTGTTGAGCGCTGAACAGACCTATCGGCAAGCTTTGCTGAATCTTTCGATAGCCGAGACCAATCGCTTTGCCGATACGGCCGCCCTATTCCAGGCTCTTGGCGGCGGCTGGTGGCACCGCGCCGATCTTCCACAGAACTAGCCCGCTAGGAATCGGCAGTTGCTTCACGCCCTTCGGCTCGGCCGCGCGGTCTCGCGCCGCCCGCCGGATTTGCGGGGTTCGGTGGCTCGTTTTGGGCCCCCGACTCGACCCGCTCGTTGTGCTCTCCTCCTCCGCGCCGCAGCCGCTTGGCCGAACCGTTTTGGCGGCAGTTTCCATTTGCCGCTGTTTTTCGGCAACATTCATTCCCCGAAGCAATCCGAGCTGCCGCGCCTGCTCATTTACGGGTTATTTACATCGCTTTCTTCTCCCTCTCACCGACGCGTACTAATCTTTCTTGCCGCCAGGACTTGCATTCAAACGACCAGAGTTGTATACACGCTCCGATCCTTGCTCCGCCCTCCCCCCAAGGAGGTCGATCCAAGGTCGCCCGGGGTCCGGAGCATGGGCCAAACTGCTTGGTCGCAGCAATGATGATGGGGTGGATTCAAAATCGCAATTTGCTTTGATTCACAAGTGGGGTTACCTAGTGGCCTTCCCAATCCTGTCCTAGGAGGCGTGACGTGCTAAGCGGAACGCAAGGGGGGTGCACCACGGCTCGTTGAGCTGTTCCGGAACCTCTTCGAGCGGTCGTCCAAGTACAGTTGGTCGTCTTCGGCGGGACATACGACTCCTGCGGAAAGAAGTTGGTCTGAAGGCCGTTGGTTTAACCCCAACGCCGATCTGTTTATATCTCTGGGGGTGAGGGATCATGCCAAAGAAGCCAGGAGCTGTTTTAGCTGCGGTTTGTCTCATAGCCCTCGTGGGAATGCGGGCTAATGCGCAGCAAACGCTGGGAGCAATTACGGGCACGGTGATCGACTCCTCGGGAGCCGCGGTGTCGGATGCTACGGTAAAGGCTGTCAACGTGGCGACTAACCTCGAGGTAGTCGCGCACACGGAGTCGAATGGTTCGTACTTGGTTCCGGAGCTACCGGCCGGGACGTACAAGGTCACCATCACGAAAGAGGGGTTCAAAACAGAATCGTACCCAGAAATTATTGTGAACACCAACCGGACGACGACGTTGGACTCGAGCCTGCAGGTAGGCTCGATCACTACCACGGTGGAAGTGCAAGCTGTGCCGTTGATGAATCAAACGGACACCACCACCGGGTATGTGGTCGATACGCAAACCATTCAGGACACGCCACTAGGCACCGGCAGCTTCACGCAACTGGCGATTCTCAGCCCTGGCGTTCACGCTGACTTCCTAGGCGGCGATGGAGCGAACACGGGACTGGGCAACCAGGCCATATTCGCCAACGGCAACCGCGACACCAGCAATGCCTTCTCGTTGAATGGCATCAACACAAATAACTTGTTCAACGGCAATTCCACCAGTCAGGTGGGCGAGAACCGCTTCGTGCTGAACACCGGTGAAAGCTTCGGTGCCGGTGGCGTCATCCAGACCAGCACATCCGTGTATGGCGCAATTGGCCAGGCGCTTCCCACGCCTCCCCCCGACGCGATCCAGGAGATCGCCGTAAATGCCTCGCAGTATGACGCTTCTCAGGGTAACAACAGCGGCGCGCATATCAGCGTGCTCACCAAATCCGGCACCAACACGGTACACGGTTCGGCCTGGGAGCAGTTCCAGAACAGCGATATGAACGCCTCGCCGTATTTCTACAACGCTGCGGGCATCAACCCTATCACCAACGAGCCATTTCTGCCTCGACCGTTTCTGAATCGCAACTCTTTTGGTGCCACGATCGGTGGACCTATTGTCAAGGATAAGTTGTTCTATTTCGCTTCCTACCAGGGAGTGCGTGTTGCCGATGCGCAGCTTTCCACCAAGGACGTGACCGTGCCGCTGGGTTTGACAAACGACCGTAGTCAGCAGGGCATCATCAACATGATCGCATCGACATACTCCGGGACTGTCATCACCGCGAGCCAGATCAATCCCGCGGCATACGACCTATTGAACGCCAAACTCCCCAACGGCCAATATTTGATACCGAGTGCGGAGTACACTCCGGCACAGGCCGTCACGCTCGGCTACGATGCGATCGTACAAGGACCCAACACCCAAGCCAGCGTAAATCAGGCCATCGGTGCCATCGATTATGAAATTAGTTCCAAAGATCGCTTGTCGGGGAAGTACTATTTTCAAACTGACCCTACGACTAACCCATTTGGCGCGGTTGGCGCCCTGCTCGGTTTTTCTCAGCAGCTTTCTGCCGGCAGCCAGGTGTTTTCCCTCGGCAACACCATTGTGCTCTCTCCCAACCTCACTTGGGAGCAACATTTCGGTTTCACCCGTCTGCGCGCTTATGCCTCCACCCTCCAAGGATTCAGTCCCGGTCCCTTGGGTATCAGTCTGCCTGGCGAGGCGACATTTCCGCAAATCGATATCACCACGGCAGATCCGACTATCGCCGAGGGCCTTGAGTTTGGTCCCAGCACGAGCTTTGGCAATGGCGGCATGTCTCAGAACCAATGGGAATACGGTACCTCCATGAGCTGGGTCAAGGGACGGCATACCATCAGTTTCGGCACGGTGTGGGATCACACACAGCTCAACATCGTCAACAACAACCTGAACACCGATACCGCGTACTTCAGCAACTTTCTAAATTTTGTCAAAGGAAAACTGCACGGCGGCGATGAGTTCGTGGGTACCGCCAACCGCTACTACCGTTCCGACACTGTCGGAACGTACGTGAACGACAACTTCAAACTCCGCCGTAATCTCACGGTCACCGCCGGGCTGCGCTGGGATATCGATGGGCCGCTTTCGGAAAAATACGGCCGGCTCGTTGGCTTCGACCCCTCTAAATATAACTACGTCCAATGCACCGTGGACGGAGTGCCTGCCGATCCTACTTCCAGTACCTGTGATCCCGGAACCGATACAATCACCAGCTCCGGTCTGGAAATTGCCGGTCCCGGGAACTCTCTGATGAAACATCACCAGTGGGGTTGGGCTCCACGCATCGGCATCGCCTGGACACCGTTTTCAAAGCTGACCGTGCGCACAGGGTACGGCCTCTACTACGACCGCGGCGAGCTTTTCAGCTACTTGTCGCCGAGCGCTGGTGCCGGCTTTAACGGCCCGTTCGGTGTGACGCTCGCGCCGCCGTTTGTACAGCCCATCTCCGTAGCTAAGGGCGCAACCCTTTCTGAACCATTCGGATCAACTCTGCCTTCGCCGCCTCCGGCCACTGACGCGGCTCTTCTCGCTTATTTGCCCAACTTGAACCAAACCGCCTGTGGTTTTCCAGGATGCTGGCCGAGCGGCAACCTGTTTGGCCCCCTCCTGTACGGTGGGTACGACCTCTACAATAAATTGCCTTACACCGAGAACTGGACGCTTGATTTGCAGTATCAGGCTACCAACAATTGGTTGTTCGAGGTCGGTTACATCGGGAATCACGGCAACCATTTGGTGCTGCCCATTCCTTTCAATCAGCCGCAAATCGCCACCACCGCCAATCCCGTTAACCGCCAGATCTATTCCTACGGCGGCACGCCCTGCTACGGCGGTGAGCCTGGACTGCCATCCCCGTGCGAGTACCCGGACTGCTGCACCTTGGAAACAGTTTCTACCAACGAGTATTCCGGCAACGCACCTGTCCGCGTGCCATATCCCGGCCTCGACATGAACTCCGTGTTGTACGAGGCCATAGGCATCGCGAATTACGACGCCCTCCAAGCGCAAGCGCGCAAGCGCCTTTCCATGGGACTGACCCTCACCGCTTCTTACACCTGGTCGCACGCCCTGGACGAGCAGAGTGGTCTCGGGCTGTTCTTCACCGGCAACAATCCTCTGACTCCCCGAGCCAACTATGCCTCCTCGGATTTCGATCAGACCCACGTCTTTCTCATCAATTACAGCTACACCATTCCCAACCTCGTGAAGAACGAAGCGGCGGGCAAAGTGGTCAATGGCTGGGTGATCGGTGGACAGACTGTCGCGCAAAGCGGCCAACCCTATAGCGTGTACGACTACACCGGATCGGTGGCGAGCCTATTTTTCGGCACCGATGACGAAATCGGAAATCCCATCGTGCCCCTGAAACCCGGCGTCACGCCGGGCCAGGCGGAACTCCAGGGCACGCTCGGAGTGAACCCGCGCACCCCCGTTCTTAATTCTCTAGACTTCGCTCCGCAGTTCGTGGCACCGGGTACGGACGGAGTTCCTCCTTGCGACTCAAGCGGGTGCGATATTTTCGAATCTCTCTACGGTACCACCGGCCGAAACACTTTCCGTGGGCCTTTCCAGGTGCGCTTCGATATGAGTCTCGCCAAGGCATTTCCGATCAAGGAGCGCTTGCAGCTACGCTTCGAAGCCGACGCCTTCAACATCTCCAATCATCCCGATTTCGATACGCCAAACAACGACGTGTCCTTCTTCGGGGGCAATTACACCGGGCCGCCGTTCATCCCGCCCAAAGGCAGCCTGGGCTTGATCCAGCATACGATCGGCAGCCCGCGGTTCCTGCAATTGAGCTTGCACCTGCTGTTTTAGGGCGGGCCATTTTCCCTACTCGGAGGGGGCCGCCACGACGGCCCCTTTCCTTGTGCACCGAACATGTTCGATAGCCAGCCTGTCTTTCGCAACAATGGCAGAGCGCGGAGTCCTACTCTTTGGTTTTCAACAATCAGATCGAAAAGGTCGGCACTACAGACAGAGGGCTTCTGGAGGGAATTCAGGGACTCGTGGTTTAATTTTAATTCGCGCCGGCCTTGCTGCGGCAACTCGAGCTTGAGTTGGTGCAGCAGAATGGCCTGGTCGGGCTCCGGCTGAGTGAAGCGCGGCATCACCACCCACCGGCCATCGGCCGTGGGTAACCAAACATCGAGCATCGAGGTCAGCTATTCCTGTTTTGTTCTTGGCCTTCGCTGTTCTCCCCTCCATAGCGGAGCAAGTTTCAGAGCGGCCCGCAGCCGTCAAGGGCGCCGGTTTGGGGCGCGGCGGTAGCAAACCCTTGAACGGCGAGGACCGCTCTGAAAGAATGCAGGGAAACCTGGCGCATGCGTGTCCGCCCACTATCCGTGGTTACGCCGCTTCTCGTGGCGTTTGCGTTGTTGCCCGGCCGCTTGTTTGGTACCCTCCAGCAGGCGGCGGCCCAGCAGCCGAGCCAGCCGTCTGCAGCATCCGTGGTTCGAGCCACCACGCGACTCGTTCAGATTAGCGTTATTACCACAGACAAGAAGGGCGAACCGGTCGAGAACCTGACGCCAGCTGATTTCGTTGTGCTCGACAACGGCCATCCGGTGAAGATTCAAATCTTCCAGGAGCAGACCAATCAGCTCCCCGCGAATCCGCCGCCCGCCCTCCCGCCGGACACCTACTCCAACCAGATTCGCAGGACCAGCAGCACCCCCGCGAACGTCACCATGCTGCTGCTCGACGGCTTGAACTCCGAGATTACCGACCAAGGCTACGCGCGCCAGCAAATCATCAAATTTCTCCAGCAGATTCACCCAAGCGACCGCCTTGCGATTTACACCTTGGCGCGCGAACTGCACGTGCTGCAGGATTTCACCAGCGATTCCTCCAAGCTGGTGACCGCGCTCAAAAACTACTCCGGCCAAACGACCATGGACCTCGAAGCCTCCACGCCCACCGATGTTCAGACTGGCGACCCCACCATGGATGCCCTGCTGCAAGATACCTTTCAGCGCGAGGCGAACATTTACATTCAGGACCGCGTGCAAATCACCGTCAAGGCGCTAATCGGTATCGCCAACTACGTTTCCGTCCTTCCCGGTCGCAAAAATTTGCTGTGGATCTCCGGCAGTTTTCCCTTCAGCGTGGGCTACGAAAACCTGCAAACGCTTGCGAGCATGATCAACAATCCGCAGAGTGAGGCCAACATTCCCGCCGAACAACTGATGTTCGCCGAGGACATCGAAAAAGCGGTGCGCGCATTGAGCGACGCGAACATCGCAGTTTATCCCGTAGATGCCCGCGGGCTCTTCGGCTTGAATATGAACACAAGCAAGAACACGAACAAGACTCCCGGTTATGGGGCCATGAATGCCCCGCCGCAAAGCGGAATGAGCGGCATGGGTGGTGGGCGCCGAGGAGCTGGCGGAGTGTCTTCCACCGCTCAAGTCTCTCGAATACCTAGGCAACCCTCGCAAAGCCCCAGCAATGCCATATTGAACCCGGACCAGACCACCCTTGAAACCCTTAACGCCCTGGCCGACGGCACAGGCGGCAAAGCCTTTTACAACACCAATGACATTTCCGCTGCGCTCAAGCGCGCCATGGACGATTCCCGCGTGACTTACGAAATCGGCTACTACCCGAGTGATGTCAAGTGGGACGGCGCCTTCCACAACCTCACTGTAAAAGTAGAAAAACGGGATGTCGAGGTTCGCGCCCGCAAAGGCTACTTCGCGATGCCCGAACCCGCCCCCAACGCCGATGCTTTGCACGACATCATCACCAGCGCCGCCGTCAGCCCTCTCGACTCGACCGGACTGGACGTCGCAGTCCGCGTACGGGCCAAACCCCGTGACAAGCAAACCGCCATGACGGCTATGATTTTTTTCAACCCCCGCTCTATCCAATTCGATTTCAAAGACGGCCACTTCGACGGCTCCGCGGATATCGTGCTCGCGCAACTCAACGATAAGAACCAGATCGTCGACGCCGCCCAGCAATCCTTCCCATTAAGTTTCGCTGCCAGAGAATACGAGCAAG
>JASHRC010000174.1 GCA_030037525.1 Candidatus Acidiferrales bacterium
AGGGCTTTCAGCATCGGTGGAACGGGCCGGTGTGAGTCGCAAGTAGCCAGCTCAACCGTTGCAAATCCAGGCTTGCCCCAATCCGCTTGAGCGCATGTGGTGGGTCGCCCGCGATCACACTTCCGCACACGGTAGTAACGGCGGACCGATAGACATTTGCCACGGCTCGGACCACAGCATCATTGTGCTTTCCATCAGGATAACAAAAATCGCTCACTGGCCTTCCCAGGCGTTGTTCCAGGACTGCGCGCGAACCCTCAAGCTCGTTCGCTAATTCCTCTGAGTTGAGGACCGGTAAATCACAGTGTGTCATCGTATGGGAACCGATATTGATTAACCCGGGATCAACTCCTAATAAGTCTTCCCAACTCATTAATTCATAGAGTTCCCGCTGCTCGGTCGTGAAGGCAAATCCAGGAGTCTTTAGTCTGATGTCGTCTTCCACCTGCCTCCGCTCATTCAGAGGAATCGTTTTCATCCACTCGAGGATGGCCACTCCGTCGGTTAAATTCCTAACTCCGGCCCGCGCCAGGAGCTCCCGCCGACAGGTCTCAGATAGCAATGGAATGCGGCACCAGAACTCCCAGCTCCAGGTGGTTACAGCCCGTTCAATTAGCCCGGGGCAGACGTAGAAAGTGGCGGGAAGGCGCAAATCAGCCAGTACCGGATAGACGACAGTACGGTGATTGCGCAAGCCGTCATCGAAAGTAAGGGCAAAAACTGAAGATTTCTCACCCCTCTTACGGCTGACCCTGTCAAAGATGGCCTCCATCGGAACAATCGCGAAATGTTTCGACAACCATTGGAGCAGATCGTGGAGCTCTTCAGCACTTTGCTTAGGAACTCCATGAAACATCAAAATGACGTCGCGCTTAGATTGCTGCGCCATGCGGACAAGCAAACCTGACTGGAATAGAACCCAACGGAGCAAACCCACCGTCGACCGCCTGGCCATTTTCACGAGTTGTTTATGAGACCTTTCCATCATGCTTAGCCAGAATTTCTGCCTTCATCTCCATTCTTGCCAGCGAAAGCGAAAAAATCCTAGGGCGTAACACCTGATAGGCCGCGATCTTTTGATTGTCATCGCTTTTAACCATGCCTAGAAGCTCCTAGACGGTTTCGCGCTCATAAGAGATGGAAATGACGACGATACTTTCATCGACGGACTCTGGCGCTCATTCTCCGGGGTGCCCCTCGATGCAAACACGCTGCCAGAGTTCCAGGTTGAGCAAGCGCCAGATTCGCTCAGTGTGATCACGGCTGCCAGAGCGATGTTCGGCGAAAATACGCCTCACAACCTCCGGCCGAAAGAGTCCTCGCTCGAGACTTCTCGGCCCGAGCAGCAGGCGCTCGATCGTCTCCATCTGTGGGCCTAGGAACCAGCCGGCGATCGGCGTCGGGAATCCCATCTTTTTCCGATGAATGATGGAAGCTGGCAGCAGATCGGCCACTGCTGCTTTGAGGATTCGCTTACCACTCAGGGCACGGGTCTTCACGCCCGGCGGGATGCTGGCGGCGAATTCCACCAACTCGTGATCGAGGAAGGGGACGCGACTTTCGATGGAAGCAGCCATGCTCATCTGATCCTGTTTCATGCAAAGTTCGACCAGATAGGTCTTAAGGTCGGCATACAGCAGGCGGCCGAGCAGGTCTCCCGAAGCGCACTCCCAGTAGGCCAGCGCGTTCCGGTAGGCTGCGCCGCTCTCAGAGCGGTAGGCAGGTGCGAGCAGATCCGCTTGGTCGCTTTCGCTGAAAGCGGCATAGAAATTGTCGAAGTAAAACGAAGAAAACGAGTTGCCGTCGCGGCCAAGGAACGTGTGGTCGAGCTTGCGGCGCAGGCCAGCGTGGCGCGCACCCAAGGAGGTGAATGCGTGACGCACACTGCGACGCAACGATTGCGGAACCATGCTTCGATAAACGCGATCGAAGCGTGCATTCCACACAGTCCATGGGTAGCGGAAGTACCCGGCGAGCGTTTCGTCGCTTCCTTCACCGGTCAGCACAACCGTCACATGCTGACGGGCCAAGCGGGCGACGAAGTAGAGCGCGACACTCGAAGGCCAAACAAGCGGCTCGTCCTCGTGCCAGATCAGCTTCGGTAAAGTGTCGAAGAATTCCTGTCGGCTGACACGCACTTCATGGTGAATCGAGCCCAGATGTCTCGCTACGGTCTCGGCGTAAGGGAGTTCGTTGTATTCCTGCTCGGCATAGCCAACTGAAAATGTTTCGATCGGCGCACGTCGTATTTTCGTCATCAGTGCGGCCACTGCGCTCGAATCGAGACCGCCGCTTAGGAAGACGCCAAGCGGCACGTCGCTCATGAGATGGCTTTCGACTACGTGCTCGAGGAGGGCGCGATAGTGCTCGACGTGCCACCGCTCTGGTTTGTTTTCCAAAACAGTCTGGGGGACGTCCCAGTAGGCTTCTCTGCGTATTTGGCCAGATTCGTCTATCTCGAGCCAATGTCCCGGCATCAGCTTTTCGATGCCACGATAGAGTGTCTCGGGCGTCGACAGGTAACCGAAGGCAAGGTATTCAGGAAGCGCAGCCGAATTTAGCTCGGCCCGGACTGTGGGATGCGCGAGAATAGCTTTAATCTCCGAGCCCCACAGGAACATCTCG